>JAHEMU010000415.1 GCA_024643485.1 Cytophagales bacterium | reverse complement strand
GGTTTGGCAAACGCGAAAGCATTTATTTTTGAGCCTACCAAACGACATATGGAGGCGAATTTATTATCGTTTTATCGAAATAAGGTCAAAATCATTCCGTCTGAATTAGGTGATGAAACGGCTCCTATACTTGGAGCAAGTAGCCTTGTTTGGAAAGACCTTGAAAACTAAAACCAATACATGGAAAAACATCTCTACCCTTATGGATTGATCGGCAATTGTGCCTTTCAGGCGCATATTAAGACCGATTCAAACATAGCGTGGATGTGTTGGCCTAAATTCGACAGCAGTTTTATTTTTGGAAACATGCTCGATGAAGAAAATGGTGGGAAATTTACCGTTCAGCCTGTCGGCGGAATTCAGAAATCCCATCAATTTTATCAAGAAAATACCAATGTACTTTGTACTGAACTTACCGGCGAAGACGGAACTTTTAGAATCACTGATTTCGCTCCACGATTCGTACAACACGACCGTTATTTTAAACCCTTGATGCTGGTTAGAAAAATAGAACCAATTTCAGGTACCCCAAAAGTTAAAATCTGTTGTCAACCAAAAGGTGATTACGGTAAAATAACCCCAAAACACTATTTCGCTAGCAATCACATAGAATACTTGGGGTTGGAATATAATTTGAGATTGACCACCACCTTCCCTGTCACGTCCATATTAGAACAAAAATCCATCGTATTAAATGAGACAAAATACCTCATTTTAACCTATGGTGCACCGATGGAAGCCGAAATAAGCTCAACTGCAGAGGCTTTTTTATCCAAAACTATTCAATATTGGAGAAGTTGGGTTAAAAATATGAATGTGAGCAATTTTCATCAAGACAAAGTAATCAGATCCTCTCTTGCATTGAAAATTCATCAATACGAAGACACAGGAGCGATTGTAGCAGCAGGAACTACTAGCTTACCCGAATCTCCTGGAAGTGGTAGAAATTGGGATTACCGCTTTTGTTGGGTAAGAGATACCTATTATACCTTGACGGCCTTTTCAAATATTGGACATTTTGAAGAATTAGAAAGGTACTTTCATTACTTTTTGAATTTAGCACCAGATAAAACAGGACGATATCAACCTCTATACTCTATTTCTGGAGATAGTAAACTTGAGGAAATCATTACTGAACTACCCGGATATCAAGGCAATGGACCCGTGCGTATTGGAAATCAGGCATATACTCACATTCAAAATGATGTATACGGACAAATTTTAGTTTCCTTATTGCCACTCTATTCAGATAAACGCTTTATTAATAGTGAGAAAGCCGATTCTCTTCAATTGATTTTCGATATTTTAGGAATGATTGAGCAATTGATGGAAGAACCCGATGCAGGGCTGTGGGAATTTCGAAATAAACAACAATTCCATTCTTATACCTATTTGTTTCATTGGGCCGGAAGCAATGCTGCCAAAAAAATTGGCCTCGCATTTAATAATAAAGAATTAATACAAAAAGCGGATCACCTAATATCTAAATCCGCTCAAAAAATAGAAGCTTGTTTTGATTCAGAACGCGGAGTTTACACCCAAGCAATCGGAACGCCAAACTTGGACGCCAGTACTTTACAACTCATTGCGATGAACTACATTGACCCATCTTCGGAACGGGCAAAGTTGCATCTTATTGAATTGGAAAAAGAACTAAAAACCAGTGAAGGCTTATTCTATCGATACAAACATGCTGATGATTTTGGCACGCCTGAAACGACCTTCCTTATTTGCGCCTTCTGGTATGTAGAAGCATTGGCCGGAGTTGGCAGAGTGGATGAAGCCATTAAAATCTTCGAAAAATTGACGAGCTACAGCAATCATGTCGGTTTGCTAAGCGAAGATGTGCACGAGAAATCAGGCTCACAATGGGGAAATTTCCCGCAAGCTTATAGTCATGTGGGATTAGTTAATGCTGCTTTTCGTATTTCAAACAAACTCGATCTCCCCTCCTTTCTATAAAATTTTAAAAAAAAAATTTCACATTTTCTAAACCTTTTAATTTATTCATCGTAATATTGCAATATAAAGATTAAAGAAATGGGATTAACAAAAGCAGATTTATTTACCGAATATCAAAATGAACTCGCATCCTTTGCAAAGGTCTTTGCGCACCCAGCGCGCATAGCGATTGTACAGCATTTGATTGCAGCAAATAAATGTATAAACTCTGACTTAGTGGAAGAGTTAGGATTGGCTCAGGCGACCATTTCACAACACCTCCGAGAATTAAAAGACGCAGGAATCATCTGCGGTTCAGTAAGTGGTGTATCCATGAACTATTGTATAAACGAGTCGAATTGGAACACCATTCAACAGCTTTTCGAACAATTTTTCAATACCTATCACACGAATAAATGTAATTGCTAATAATTAAGATTATGAAGACAGAACAAGAACTAAAAGACATTGTCCGGGAAAAATACCGAATGATCGCTGAACAAGAAATCGAAGTCAACAAAGCTTCCTGTTGTGGCTCTGGCCCTTCATCAAAAGAAGTATATAACATCATGACTGACGACTACTCGGAAATGGAAGG
>JAHEMU010000414.1 GCA_024643485.1 Cytophagales bacterium | reverse complement strand
GTTGTAAATTTAAGTAGTCAGGATATCAGTCCTTTTGAACCAAAAAGTGATGAGGAAGAAATAAAAATAGAAAACCCATCGACAGACGACAGTAAGAAAAAATCAAAATCAAAGGAGGAACAAAAAGAAGAAAAGAAATCATCAATAGTTATTGATTTCGATAACATCAGTAGAAGAACAATGGCATTGCCAATCTCTGAGGGGAATTATGCTGGTTTACTAGCGGGCCCCGCAGGTAATGTTTTTATATTAGAATATAAAGAAGGTTCTCCCGGATTGAGTATTGCTAAGTTTTCACTTGAGAAAGCAGAATCTAGCCCATTTTTAGAGGGTGCCCGTTCTGTATCAATCTCAACGGATGCTAAAAATATGGTTGTAAGAGTAGGAGGAGACTGGAAAGTAATAAGCACTTCGGGCTCGAATGGCAAAGATGGTAAATCACTTAAAATGAACCTTCAGATGAAGCTTAATAGAAGTGATGAATGGTTGCAGATTTTTAATGAAGCGTGGCGTTATGAAAGAGATTATTTTTATGACAATAATATGCATGGACGTAATTGGCAAACCGTTTACGATCGATATGCGCCTCTGATTCCATTCGTAAAACATCGCAATGATCTAACTTATGTTCTTGATCAAATAAATGGTGAGTTATCTGTTGGGCATAGTTTTGTTTTTGGTGGAGATTTTCCGAGTACTGAAAGTTCACCGGTGGGACTTTTAGGAGCAGATTTGAATAGGAATAATGGGGGATGGCAAATTGGAAGAATATATACCACAGAAAATTGGAATCCAGGACTTTCTAGTCCATTAGACCGACCGGGGATTAAAGTAAAAATGGGTGATTATTTAGTGGGAGTCAACGGAAAGCCTTTGGATGCTTCAATGGATCCATATCAACTTTTTGATGGTACGGTAGGTAATCAAACGACACTTCATATAAATAGTAAACCAGGAATGAGTAGTTCTTGGACGGTTATTGTAGAGCCAATTAGAAGTGAAAATGCCCTACGTCAACGCGCATGGGTGGAAGATAATAGAAGAAGGGTGGATGAGCTTTCGGAAGGTAAATTAGCCTATGTATGGGTTCCAAATACAAGTACACAAGGGTTTATCTCTTTTAATAGGTATTTTTTCGCGCAGCAAGATAAATTGGGAGCTGTAATTGACGAACGATTTAACGGGGGTGGATCTCTTGATGATTATATGGTAGACTTGATGACCCGTAAATTAAGAGCTGCTATTACTAACGAAGTGCCAAACGGCAAACCATTTCAACTACCTGCAGGTATTTTAGGTCCCAAAGTATTATTAGTAAATGAATTAGCGGGTAGTGGGGGCGATTTCTTCCCATGGGTATTCAGACAGCAACAGGCGGGTCCTTTAATTGGAAGTACCACCTGGGGAGGGCTAGTTAAATCATCTGTGCATTACGGCCTTGTCGATGGAGGAGCATTAACCGCACCGGATAATGCCGTTTTTGATCCAATTAAAAGCGAATGGATAGGTGAAAATAAAGGAATTGTACCTGATATTTCAGTTAGACAAGATGCAAAATCACTCACTGAGGGTAAGGATCCTCAACTTGAGAGGGCTGTGAAGGAATTATTAATGCTATTAGACAAGCAAAATAGCCAGAAAATTATTCCACCTGCTTATCCAACTCCAGCAAAAAAGAATTAGTATAAAGATTGTAATTATTTTAATCTAAAGAGTTGTAATTGAAAATTAGCGAGATATTAAAAGAGAATACTCATCGTCCGTGGAAAATCCCAAATGATAGATGGAAATTCTATCAAGAATGGAACGAAGCAGTATTTCTGCACTGGCAAGTAGAAATGGAAGATCTGATGGAATTTGTCCCTAAAGATTTGGAAATTGATTTGTTTGAAGGAAAACCGTGGATTTCACTGGTTGCGTTTAATATGGAGAGAATTAGACCTCGGTATTTACCTTCGCTTTCACCGATATCCAATTTTGGGGAAATAAATATTAGGACATACGTGAAGTTTAAAGGTAAAACCGGGGTGTATTTTTTAAGTATGGAAGGGGGTAAAAAATTATCCTGTTTTGTGGCTAAATCTTTGTCTGAATTGCCATATAGGTATTCAAAAATGAATAGAAATGTTGGCACCTTTAAATCTTCAAATACGGTTTATAATGATCATTTTGAAGTCGAATTTGGAATTAAAGAAAAACTGAGTCAAAAGACAGAAATCGATAAGTGGCTAACTGAAAGATATGGTTTGTTTCAGGATGCGAAAAATTTCATTAATGAATTTGAAATACATCATATCGAATGGCCGGTAAATAACATCGAAATTAAATCTAAGACTATTTCATATCCGAGATTTGCATCGCTATTGAGCAAAGAACCTGACTTATGCAGATATTCATCAGGCGTTCAGGTTATAGCTTGGGGTAAGAAGAAGCATTTAATGGTTAAGGGTTAAATGGATTCATTGGAATATAGAGGCGAATACAAGCTTTTTAAGTATAATCAATTAAAAATTTATTACCTTTAAAACGCTAAATTTAAGA
>JAHEMU010000082.1 GCA_024643485.1 Cytophagales bacterium | reverse complement strand
TTAGACGGCCTTTTTTTTTCAAAGTTTTACTCTACGGATATAAACCAAGTATTTATCCGGCATGTGGTATGTAGTTTAGAAGAGGGTTAAGGTACCTCTATTTATTTACCTTCAGCAGTGCAATGGTAGGGTGAACTTCATTCTCCTCTGTTGCCAATTGCAAATTTTGTACAGCTGTATAAAATTTTTGATTGTAAGACGAATCAACTTTGGTTTTTCTGATTCGGGTGCTGGGACGACCTAATATATTTATCATAAGTTTAAAAATTACCAACAATTACGTTGTTTACATTAAAGACGCTTTAAAACTGAAAAAAGTTTATGCACCAGTATATTTTTTTATAAAAATACAAACATAAGTACAAATGTAAAAATTCATCTTTATGATAATTTGCGTGTAATTTTGTCGTTATTTGAATCAAAATTACCTTGAAAATTAAAAATTGATAAAAAAATAAATAAAAATGGGTGATTTTATACCCTGATATCAAAATTATCTTAATTTTGCATTACCGTTATCACATTAAAAATAATTCAATGGCAAACTTAAGATTTAAAGCACTCGAAGCAGCCTATAGCAGGCAGAAGGTGAGACCAAATCCTCCTTCAAGTAAAATTTCAGATTATTTTGGTTCGGATGTATTCGGACTTAGAACAATGGAAGCGTATTTGTCTCCCGATGTTTATAAAAGGGTTAAAAAGGCAATCGAAAGCGGACATAAAATCGGTGATGATACAGCGAGTGCTGTAGCAGCTGCAGCCAAGGTTTGGGCCATGGAAAAAGGGGCGACTCACTATACCCACTGGTTCCAACCATTAACTGGATCAACAGCGGAGAAACATGATTCGTTTTTTGACGGTTCAAGTAAATTAGAAAAATTTAAGGGTGCTGCATTAGTTCAACAAGAGCCTGACGCTTCATCATTCCCTAATGGTGGAATAAGAAGTACATTCGAAGCACGTGGTTATACGGCATGGGATCCAAGTTCACCAATGTTTATACATGGGGTAACTTTGTGTATTCCTACCATCTTCGTTTCATACACGGGGGAAGCATTAGATTATAAAGCACCTTTATTAAAAGCAGTACAACGAGTTGATGACGCTGCGACAAAGGTTTGCCAATTATTCGATAGAAAAATTACAAGAGTAAAACCTTCATTAGGTGTTGAACAAGAATATTTCGCAATTGATAAAGCGTTATATACTTCACGTCCAGATTTAGTGATGTGTGGAAGAACCGTTTTTGGTCATAGCCCCGCTCGTGGTCAGCAATTAGATGATCATTACTTTGGAGCAATTCCTTCAAGAATCTATGATTTTATGCAAGATTTTGAATGCGAAGCGCTTAAAGTTGGTATACCTGTTAGTACACGACATAATGAAGTAGCTCCAAGCCAATTTGAAGTAGCTCCTTTATTTGAAGAAATTAACGTGGCTTGTGATCACAATCAGTTATTAATGGATGTGATGTCAAGAGTAGCAGAACGCCATAACCTGCATATCCTTTTCCATGAGAAACCTTTCGCAGGCCTTAATGGATCAGGAAAACACAATAACTGGTCTTTAATTACCAATACCGGTGTTAATTTATTCCAACCTAGTTCTTCAGCACGTGAGAATTTATTGTTCCTTACCTTCTTTGTAAATACCATCAAAGCAGTTCATGCACATGCTGATTTAGTAAGAGCAAGTATTGCATCTGCTGCAAATGACCACCGTCTTGGAGCTAATGAAGCGCCTCCTGCCATCATGTCGGTATTTATTGGTTCTCAATTAGCACAAGTGGTTGAAGAATTAGAGAAAAGCGGAAATATCCAAATTGAAAAAGGGGATAATATGTATATGAAATTGGGAATTGATAAAATTCCTGAAATTATCCTTGATAATACAGATAGAAACAGAACGTCTCCTTTTGCATTCACAGGAAATAAATTTGAATTCCGTGCGGTAGGTAGTAGCGATAACTGTGCGTCTCCTATGACTATCCTTAACCTAATCGTAGCTGATCAATTGAATAAATTCTACGATGTTGTTTCTGCTGATATCGAAAAAGGCACCGATAAGCGTGTAGCGATCGTAAAAGAACTACAGAAATATATCAAAGAATCAAAGAATGTAATTTTTGGTGGTGATGGCTATTCTGATGCATGGGTGAAAGAAGCTGAAAAACGTGGTTTGTCGAATGTAAAAAACACTCCAGGTGCTCTAAAAGCATATTTAACCAAATCAAGTGTTGATCTTTTCGAGAGAAACAATGTGCTAAATAAAAGAGAAATCGAAGCAAGAAACGAAATTCGTTTGGAGAATTACATCATGAAAGTCCAAATAGAATCTCGTATCATGGGCGATTTAGTTTATAATCACATCATCCCAACTGCGATTTCTTACCAAAATCGTTTAATTCAAAATGCAAATGGATTGAAAGGACTTGGAATTGATAATTCAGCTGTTGTTAAAACAATAAGTGAAATTTCAGAGCATATTGAAACGCTTAAAAATAGCGTTACTAGCATGACTGATGAAAGAAAACGAATCAATAACATCGAGCATTCTGACAAAAAAGCGAGCGAATATTGCGATAATATCAAAGAAAAATACTTTGATAAAATCCGTTATGCGGTAGATAAGTTAGAATTGTTGGTGGATGACGAAGATTGGCCATTAGTGAAATATCGTGAAATGTTGTTTTTGAGATAATCCAATTCTTGTATACTACAATAAAAAAACCCGCTTTCGCGGGTTTTTTTATTGATTATTTTTTAACCTGGTTCGAAATAAAAGTGACCAAGCCGTCGATTGTAAGGTCGGGGTCCTGCCAATAATTCCGAGAGGATACTTGCACCGAGCTCCATTCTTTATTCTGCAATAAGAAGGGTTTGTAAACATGCGCATCTTTTACCGAAGGACTCCTGAAATATTGGTCATCATCCAATTGAATTAATCCCAAATACTCGTCGTTATTTTTAATCGTCAAATCAGCAAATGGCATGTCCGCAGCAACTGTGAAAGGAAGGTTTCTTCGATTAATTTCTTCCTTTAAGATGTGTTGTAAATACCACTCTTTGTTTTCAATCTGACTGGGTAACTTCGGTTGGAAAAGTTCTTCTGATATCTTCCAGCAATATTCTAAATAGGATTTTAATAATTTAGGTCCTGGATTTTTAGCTTCCTCTACTTTTAGTTGGTGAGGAAGAATACTACTAATAATGAAAATCCGTTGTCGAGCGCGCGTAATTGCTACGTTTAATCGATTTTCGCCAAATTCTGCATTTAAACTTCCAAATTGCATGGCCATTCTACCCGCTTTATCCGGCGCATAACCCACTGAAAAAATGATAATATCCCGCTCATCACCCTGAATGTTTTCAATATTTTTTATGATCAGATCATTGGGAAGTAGGAGGTTTTGCTCACTAGCTGCTTCATCAATCAGGTCATGAATTAATTGTTGTTGATGAACATTAAAAGTAACAATACCTATCGATTGATCTGATGAATTTTCAATGTGTTTCATCACAAGATCTCTGATGTGCTCGGCTTCTGCTCGATTGGTATTTTTCTCCCAAATGCCCTCTACTTTAATGTATTTTATGGCAGGTGATTTTTGATTAAGAAGGTTTCTATTAGGAAGAAGTACTAATTTACCCTCGTAAAACTCGTGATTTGAAAATTCAATCAAGTCTAAGGTTTGACTTCTATAATGGCCTTGTAATTGCACCGATTGAAGGTGGCGATCAGCCAAGTCCAAAATGGAACTGATTTCCAATGCTGGATCTTCATCAGTATCCTCTTCATAACGAATGGTGTACAAATCATTTGGCCTCAACTGTTTGGAATCTCCGGCAATTACAATTTGTTTTCCTCTGTATATGGAAGGTAGCCCTCGTTCAACAAAACATTGAGAGGCTTCATCAAAAATTACTAAGTCGAAAAATTTCTCGAGTGGAAATAGAGCAGAAACACTCTCTGGTGATGCCAACCAGCACGGCATTAATTTAAAAAGCTCCTCAGAATACTCGGAAATGGTTCTTCTTAGCGGCCAAAGGCGTCGCTTTTTAGTTACTTGATGCTCAAGATCTCGATAAGTTATCCTGTTGTTTAATCGATTAAACTCAAGCTCTTCGTAGGTACGTTCCTTTATTTTCAGTAATAATATTTGGTCACTTATAGCGGTTTTTTCCTCAATAGCCTGCTGAAATTCTTTTTCCATACTTTGATATTTTCTGGAAGAAACAGCTCTCAATACGGGATATTTAGCTTCAATATGATTTATCCATGCGAGATAAAGGCTATTAATAAATAATTTTTCCTGGTCTTCGGGTGAGGATTTCCCTGTCTCATCAATCACCATTTTCATGGTTTCTTTTTCAAAGTCTTTTAACCCGTTCTTAAGATCGTCGAAATCGCATAATGAGTCAAAGTCGCGCCTTAATGTATCCAAATACAACTGGCACAAATCGGAATTCTTAAGAAGGTTACTTATTTGAGTTTTTGAGAAGTACAACTCCCAGATTTGTCGGCGTTCTGGAATCTCATGAATAACCGTAAATAGACGCTCTAAGCCACTTTTTAATTGAGAATATGTAATTTTTTGAGGTGGGAAAAAATCTCTAAAATTGCGAAGTGATGTGAAAATTAGTTTTGCCTTTAAGGCTGTTTTTATGGCATGAAACCAATTTTGAAAGGAAGCTTTTTCGGCCGTATTCGGGATATTTGTAAACCAACCTATTTCTTTTAGTTTACTGATGTTATGCTCTAAATTTAACCGATTGTCAACTCTTTCAACTAATATGCTTATGCCCTCTTTTGTGTTTTTAAGGTTATTGGCAACTAAAACTCGCTTTAGAAAATACTTGTCTTCAGAAAATAATTTCCACTTTAAAAATTTTGTGATTCTTTTCCTGGCTTCCAACACTCTCGTCAATACTTCCTGGAATTTCCCCAATTGGTCAGAGGGAAGACTCATTTCTGGACCTTCTCCTTTGTAACATTCCATCAATACCCTTTCTGTATTATTTAACCAAAGTAAATCAGTTGATTTGTCGGGGTAGGGGAGTATATTTTTGAAATATTCAAAGATGTTAGAATCTGCCAATAAATTTAACATCTCTATGATTTTCCCCCTTCTTCTAAGGATTAATTCAGCGTCCTCTACTTCTAGTGGGTGATCAATTATGTCCTGACTATGTAAATTTATTTTTTGTCTGAAATCGGGGATATCAATTAAAATTTCTTCCATCTTCTTCAGTTCAGATAAACCGTAACCAGAGAAGGAATTTCGTTCATGTAATGGGTAGTCTTGCTTTTCAAATACATGTCCATAATGAACGAAGTCTCTTAGTTTCACCAAGAATTCAGGTAATTGATCAATCCTCGTATGCTGATATACCTGTCTTAAATGAATAATTTCTTTTCGTGGATTACTTCTTAAATAAAGCTCTTTCGCTGACATACCGCATTCTGAGGTATCGTATAAAGCAAATTTATATTCTTCAAAAAACTCTATTAACTGATCAATCCGCCTACTTAGCTGTAAAAAGCGCCGTTCTAATTGTACTAAATCTAGACTGTTATTTTCATTTTCGTAGGAAGGGATCTTTTTGATTTGATGAGCGATTTTTTCATAAAGCGTAGTTCTATCATTTTGAAAATCATGCACTAGCCCCACGAAGTCTTGTAAATACTTTTCGCTTAAACGATTAAAGACAACGTCTAATGCGGCTCTTTTTTGTGAAACAACCAGTACATTCTTGCCCCTAGCGACAAAATCGGCTACTAAATTACATATTAACTGAGATTTACCGGTACCGGGGGGGCCTTGAACAACCAATGAGTAACCTTTCTTTACCGATTTAATGGCTTCTTCTTGATAGGCGTCTAGTTGAAAGGGCGTTAATGTCTTTTCCTCACTTATTTGAGCATCGTAAAAATAACTGGAATGGTCTTTATCACTAATTAATGTCTTGTCACTGAAAAAGTCGTCTAAGGTTTCAAAAGAACGACCATTAATCATAAAGTCATAATCAGGTAACAGGTTGGAGCCCGCTTGAGGGAAAATGCCTAATACCGCCTCAGGAAATAGCTTCAGTTCGCCTGATTTGTGATTTTGTAGAAAGTCCTCTTTTTTATATTCATGAAAGGTCTTGAGTACATCCATAAAGTTGTCCTGGTTAAAATGGACATCTAAAGGTGAGTCTTTTAAAATCTGATAAAGATTTGAACGAAATACCGTGATATCGGTATCAAGATCATCCAAATCATATTCCAATAACTCATTTGGAATGTTTACTTGGTTGTAATGACCGTATGCAAGTAATAATGAAATATTAAAAACGATATTTTGATTGGGTCGTTTACTCAGTGTAAACTTGCCCTCTTTGAGTGTTAATTCAACCGGGATGTAAGCCAATGCGCAGCGAACAGGCGTGCCATCGGAAAATTTACCTTTGATAAATGGCCATCCTATATGCAGATCTTTCGAACCTTGCTCTTCATAAATGAATTTATCGGCACGAATTAACCGTTTTAGCTTCAAACTTAACACATTTACCGACTCATCTCGGGCGTCATGCTCTTCGCAAATCATTACTTTTTTGCCTGATATGAGCTTTTCAAGAATAGAAAATGAGGTGCCTCCATTTAAGAAGTTCGCTTCATGCACATCGATCAATTGCTGTGATGCCAACCTGAGTAATAGCAAACTCCGGTTTTTACCTGTTAGGTTGATAAGTCGCTTGCGATATGATTTTAGAAGGTCTTTCATTCCATATTATTTCAAAAGCAAATAAGGTGTTATTCGCTCAATTTTTAAAGTGTCAAAGGCTGGAATTTTATAAAACTCTTTAAAATCAACCATGTTGGGATGCTCCTTTACATAATTTATCAAAATATATGCTTCTTTTTTACTGATATAGGGATGTGACGCTAATTGATCAATGTTCTCTATACTTAATGTTATTCTTATAGGAATAAAGTCCTTAGAGATGTAGCTGTTGTCTATTATGCGTTTTGCCACAAGAGTATCTAAGTGATACACGGAATATAGCTGATGTTGATCAATAAACCCTCCCAGAGAATTTCTGAAATTAACTATTCTTTTTGATAGTACCCTACCCACTCCCCGAATAGTTTGTAATTCCAATGTGTCAACTGTATTCAGATTAAATTTGATGGTCTGTTTAGCGGGGACTTTTTTAGGATTAGAAGCTTCAAACTGTATGAATGGAAGGATGCTATTAACCAAAGAATCGGTCATTCCATATATTTTCAACAGATCATCCGCAGAATTGATTTTCCCACCCGCAGATTGATATTTTATTAGATTTTGTGAGATGTTTTCTGGAATTCCCCAGCTTTTTAATTGTATTTTCGTTACTTTGGGAAGATAGATGGGGAAATGAGTATTTTCAGAATTCGATGGTTGGGTAATTTCTAAAACTTTTTTTTCTTGAATGAGAAGGGAATCTTTTATATCAAAAATTAGTTTTAATTCTGTTTGGGTAAATTTATTTCGGAACTCTGAATAAGAATAATTGAGATAAAGTTCACGAACAATGGGCTTGATAAACAGAAAAGCCACTATAATAGGTAATAATAATAGCAATCCATTCGTTTCGGCTCTTGAAAAACCAAAGTAATTTCTCAAGTGATATTTGAGGCTAGAAATGATTTTCACAAAAGAAAATTAAAAAAAAAGATTTAAATGTCAGTAATGAGTGACTTATGTCATTAAATGTTTATATGAATTAAGTAATTTTGTGTCTTGATCTGTGGAATATGAACAACATTAAGGTAGTAGCGCTTTCATATAAAAAAACACCAATTGAAATTAGAGAATTGGTAGCCCTCGATGAAGGGATGGCTAAAAGACTCATGGAATTGATGAAAGAGTCTTTTAATATTGAAGAAGCGTTCATTTTGTCTACTTGTAATCGTACTGAAATATACTTTTCAGACGATCGGGAGGATCTCAATGAGGGAATTTTAAAATTACTCACGGTTATTAAGGGTGATGGCGTAAAAGTAGCATTGCCCTACTTTAAATATATATCAGATCACCAACGTGCAATTAAACGTTTATTTGAAGTGGCTATTGGTGTCCATTCAAAAGTGGTAGGTGATTTGCAAATTACGCATCAGGTGAAAAAGGCATACCAATGGTCGGTAGATACCGATATGGCAGGCCCTCAATTACACCGATTATTACATACCATCTTTTACGCAAATAAACGTGTTGTTCAAGAAACTGCTTTTAGAGATGGCGCTGCGTCGGTATCCTATGCAGCAAAGGAATTAGCAGAACAGGTAGTCGAATCTCTGCAAAACCCAGTAATACTGGTGGTAGGTTTGGGGGAAATAGGATCCGACTTCTGTGGAAATATTGAAGGGTCTCATTCCCGAATCGTTGTAGCAAACAGAACCCGTCAAAAATCTGACGAAATAGCTTTAAAATACGGGTATGAAGTCATTCCTTTCGAGGAGATGAAATCGTTTGCAATCAATGAGGCCGATGTGATTGTTAGTTCACTTTCAATCAATCAATTCGTTTTTAATGCAGCTGAATTTACTGACACACTTCGTCAAAAATGTTTTATTGATTTAGGAGTACCACGTAACGTTGATCCTGAATTAGATCAATTAGATGGAATAATCATTTATACCATTGATGAACTAAATGCAAAAGCAACGGAGTCACAGCTAATGCGGTTAGCTGCTGTTGAACAGGTACGTGAAATTATTGACGAAGAGTTGGTGGCCTATTCTAATTGGTCTAGAGACATGATTGTTTCTCCTGTGATTAAAAAACTTAAGAGTTCTCTAGAAGAAATTAGAAAGCAAGAAATTGCCCATTTTCTTAAAAACGCTACAGAAAAGGAAAGTAAACTGGTTGAAAAAGTAACGAAAAGCATGATGCAAAAGATCATCAAATTGCCAGTTTTGCAATTGAAGAATGCTTGTCAACGAGGAAATGCTGAAAATTTAATCGATGTGCTCAACGATTTATTCGACCTTGAAAAGCAACAATCCGAAGCGAAATCCTAGTTATTAGATTCTTTTTTTCTAAAAATACTTTTTAAAATTCCTAAAACTGCATTCGACTTCTCTTCATCGGATGCTTTTTCCCAATTGATTTCTTCATTGGTGGGGACGTCATTTTTCCTGCTAAATAGCCAATCAAGAAATTTAAATTCATTTTTAATCGGATCGCAGTTAATGGATTTTAAAGTTTTAGAATCTAAAGCGTTAAATGATGCCTTTGTGTAGTACTCAAAGCCCTTTTTCTTGTTTAACTGCTTGTAGAATTCTGCATATATCGGAAGTGCCATATAGGCTCCCTGACCTTTCTTACTGCTGCTAAAGGCAATTTGAGGGTAAGCTCCTCCCACGC
>JAHEMU010000413.1 GCA_024643485.1 Cytophagales bacterium | reverse complement strand
CTATTCCAATGTGAGAAACACATGCCTTATTACGGCGGTCTTTTGCAGCAATCGCTTCTAAAAAAGGAGCAATGGTGTTATAGGCATTTACCGCTCCACCCGGCATGATTGAAGGACCATTCAGCGCTCCAGCTTCTCCCCCAGAAACACCAGTCCCAATAAATTGAATGTTCGAATTCGCCAAATCTGAAGCCCGCCTTTCGGTATCCTCAAAAAAGGAGTTGCCAGCATCAATAATAATATCTTCTGCCTCCAGTAAAGGTCTAATTTGGTCAATTACCGCATCCACCGCCCGACCGGCATTTACCATGAGAAGTACTTTTCGGGGTTTTCTAAGTGAATGAATGAAAGAGGTTAAATCTTCAAAAGGCTGAACATTACTTAACTCGGAATAATCCTTGCAAAAATGCTCAGCGATTTTTTCTTCTACACCCGCTACATATCTATTATACACTGATAGCCTAACCCCATTTTTTGCCAAATTTCGGGCTAAACTTTTTCCCATTACCCCCAATCCTACTACCCCAAAATTCGATGAAATTGCAAAGTGTTGAACCAAACTTCTAACGATTGATTCAACTGAATTCTCAATATTTACATTTACTGCATTGGTTGGTATTTCCAATGTATCGAACTGCGACTCCAAGAGTTTCTCAGTCATAAAATGCCCCTTGCGATGCTGTAATCTATTTTTTACTTGATCATAGGTGCCATTCAAAAACACAAAAGTGACTCTATGAGCAAGCGATTGTGAAAGCACTTCCCGATACGCCTGTTTCAGTGCAGAGCAAGTAATTACTAGGGACTGGTTATTCATTACATGCTTCACCATCAAAGCATTCAATGTGGCTAGCCATTGCGACCGATCACCGTCTGTTAGCGGCGTTCCACCTTTCATCTTCTCAATATTCTCTGTAGAGTGATATTCATCTCCTTCAAAAAACGTATAAGATAACTCCTTGGCCAATAGGTTCCCAACAGTTGTTTTTCCAACTCCAGAAACTCCCATAATAACAATTGCTTCAGCAGACATGAATAGTATTTAGCAATAGATGAAATTTAAAGTTAAGAAAAATGTCGTAGGATATGACAAGGATTTACCCTTGGTTTTCTTTCAGATGTTGTTTTGTATTTGATTTAGAAATAGCATTCGGTTACTAATAGAAAAACAGTTCATCTACAAAAATCCAACCCCTATCGCCCGCGCCGTTGTGCCACTTTGGCAATTTTGGCATTGGGACAGCGATCACTCGGTAATACCTATGTGGAACTGAAATTTTCACAGCCAAAGAAAATTCCCCATTTGGACTAAACCCTGTTGGGTTCGGGACCTTAACTCCCCCAAGTTCGTCCCATTTGTTACCATCTGAAGAGCCTAAAATTTTCACCTCAACGGGCTTCATGATATAGGACGGCATATTTAAACCATATCCGAGTACCACTTCTGAAATTGTTGGGAAATTTTTGCCAAAATCTACGGTCATATCCATTGAATGATCTCGAAAGCCCAACCATTCACCTCCTGAAAAATTATTTACTGTACCCTTTTTATTATCAATAAGCGTTTTAGCTCCCTGGCCCTTATATTGTTCATCGAGTGCCAAATTAGGCTTGATACTTATTGGTTTAAATCCTTGAATAAAAAAGCTGTATTCCACCGTATCGCTATTTATCCATCCATCCTTTTCAGCAAAAGCAAAAATGGTATGAATATTACCAATTGGTAAGGGATTGATATACGTTTGAAATTCTCCATCGGTACGATAATAGACTTTCACACCGGGAAGCTGATGGCTGAGGGAAATGGTAGCATCCGCTGTCAGCACGCTACCCGACTGATCATTCTGAGGAGCACTTAACGTGAGTTCTTCACCTTGTAATTCTTCAAAACCATACTCAATTTGAACATTTGGAAATTTCTTGGCCAATGATGCTAAATCGTCTGCTGAAATTAATGTATTCCATATAAATACTTTTTCAAGATTTGGAAGGGAGTTCAAAATAGGTTCAATACCGGATTTTATTTTATTGCCAGAAAGTGAAAGTAATTGTAATTGATCCAATTGTGATAATGCATTGAGCCCTTCATCGTTAAATTGTCCATTGTTCATCCATAACTTCCGTAATGATTTCATTTGACCAACGCTAGTTAAATCGTCATTTGATATGGGTAAATTGGATAAATTCAAGGACACCAATTGTTCTTTGACTTCCAATAATTCTTTCAAAGAGGAGGACGAAAACTGACTACCTACATAAATGCTTGCCTCCAATCCGGCGCTTTCAGGAAATAGCGGGCGTACCGTTCGATACGGATTATTTAATTTTTTAATAACTTCTGAACTTGCTGCATCAAAAGTGAAATCACTTGGTTGGTCATTCAAAAGAAACGGCTGAATCAATGCCGAGGTGCTATCATTTGATAATAATTCCGCAACCGAAAGAAGGGTGTCGCCACCAGACGCTACCCATAAATTGATCGCCGCTAATTCCTCTTCTGTTAACGACCTTTTACCTTTTGGAGGCATAGCATCGTCATGATCAGAGGCCAAAAAT
>JAHEMU010000412.1 GCA_024643485.1 Cytophagales bacterium | reverse complement strand
ACTTCCCATTATATAATAATTGCACCTTTGGTCGGATCAGGCTTAAGCCAGAATTTCATAACCTGACTTGCTATTTATGAAAGGCTTTCTTTCTTGAACTCTTTGAGATATTAGTTGCTTTCTTTAGCACAATTATGCTAAAAAGTAACTCAATATGAAGCAGACAATCCCATTATTACCCTTATTTCACAAGTTCATCAAGGATACAGAGTCAGGAAAGCGTCTTAAGAAAAACGGGACACGCATTACGCCAGATTCTATTCAAAACTATAGAAGTGTGCTCCTAAACTTGGAGCGGTTTATTCAAAAGAAGCAATTTGATTGGCGTATTTGCAATGTATCTAAACGTAATAAACGTGAGTTTGCCTCAGAAAAAAACTATTGGAAAAAGTTTTATCATGCTTTTACCGCCTATCTATATAGCAAGGATTGCCATGATAATTATGTTGGCACCAACGTAAAAATCATTAGAACGTTTTTTAACTACCTCAAGTTCGAAAAGGATATCCAAACTGGCGAATTTCATAAGCAATTTCATGTGCTTAATCAAGAAGTAGAAGTGCTGGTTATATCTCCAGAGCAGCTAAAATTCCTTATTCATGATGCTGTTTTTGATGCAAACATGCCTGCACACCTCAGGCAAATCAAGGATGTTTTTGTGTTTGGATCTACAACAGGGCTCAGGTTTTCTGACATCTATTTGCTTTCTAACAAAAACTTTGAGAATAATGGTGCGGATTGGTATTTGAAGGTAAAGTCTAAAAAAACCAAAACCTATACTGCGGTAAAGCTTCCTCCATATGCTGTAGAGATTTACAAAAAATACAAATCAAAAAGTAATCTGGTACTGCTGTTCAAACCCATCTCACTATCCAATTTTAACAAGCACCTCAAAGCCATTGGCAAATTGGCCGGTTTTAATGCACCATTAGAACAAATACGTGAAAAAAGAGGTAAAGTTTCTAAAATTATCGGTGCTAGGCCGGTACCCTTCTATCAAAAAATGAGCTCGCATATGATGCGCAGAACAGCGATAACCACGCTCTTGATTTTGGGTATGCCAGAACATTTGGTCAGGAAAATAAGTGGACACAGCCAAACCAGCAACTCTTTTGGGCGTTATGTGCACTACGCGCAAGCCTATATGGATATGGAGATAGACAAAGTGCACAAATTGCTGAATAGCTACGATTAGTGGAAATAAAAATGTAAGGAATCTGCTCTATTGCAAATTGAGCCGTCTTTCATAATCCCGTAATTCTTATTCACTAAATCGAGGTTTACTATTTAAAATGGATCTAATAGCAAAACTTTGGTTTACTATTGCTTTTCTTATACTTGATAAACACGTACTACTTTCAGGCGACTAAGTTGGTATTTCTATAAAACCACCATTGTTATATATCACCGATTGTTACTCATTCGCCATAGTACCCCGAACATAATTGTAATATACAGATTGATAACAGTGTCCTAGAATAATATCTTTAATGGGAAATTTAGCCATCATTGATTCCATTGCAAATACAATGGGAACTTCCCTGCCCTCATTTGATAACCAAAACCGATTAGTTCTATCCAATAAGTAAATATATTTTTTTGAGTCATTTATAATAGAGGTTCGCTTATAAATGCACAATAAAATAACAGATGAACCACGGTTTGTGTTTGATATTTGAATAAAAAAATCACAATCAGGTTCGCCATCTATTATTTCACTTAAATAATTATTTGCCTGATGAAATGAATAAACAATTTTACTTGTGTCAACATCTTCTTCATTAAAACCAGTTGTTTGAGCACTTAATCTGCACATAAAACTGCTTAATAAAATTCCAATAATTAATAATTTGATTATCTGAAATCCACACATGTGTTTATTTATTAGTCGAAGGTTCTGCTTCTTCAAGCGTTGTGGCTTTGATTCTTTCTTTTACAGCTTCTGCTCCAATTTCTTTGCTATCAAGATCCATAGTTTCATTTTTTTCTTCACTAGCCGCTGCCTTTTGAATATTGTACATATCTATAGCAAAGTTAGCTCCTCCAATATCATTGGCAGCTTTTTTATCAGTTTCACCAGTATGTGCTTGCACCTCAACTGCATTTTGTACTGCACCGGTGATGGTAGTTCTAGAATTATTCTCCATTCCATTATGGGTATGAACTATCCCAATGACAACCTCTCCATTTGGACCAATTGCATACGGCACCAGCGGATTTAAGCTTAATTCAAAGGACGGAAAAGTTGTTTCACCTTTCTCATCAGTCGATTCCGCGGGTAGTGGAATGAAAATTATTTGAGAATTCTTTACATCAAGTACAATCAAGCCTTTACGCTCAGTAACGATTCCAGCTTTAGGGTTAATTTCAAGAGACGACTTGTAAAGATTCTTCATACCATTCGCAATTTGTTCTTCATTTATGGTAATTAATGAGCTTAATCGAATTAAGTCTGTGACACCTGATTTTTCAAATTGTTGTTTCATTACCGCCTCATTAATCGAAGCGCTATTAATCAACCGTAAAGCATTACCTTCTCCATAATTACCCAAATATTCTCCT
>JAHEMU010000411.1:1662-2565 GCA_024643485.1 Cytophagales bacterium | reverse complement strand
TATGTGTTTTTAAATTTCCACCACTCCAACATTAGTAAATTAATGATTGCGAAAGACCTCAATTTGCATGTTGAAGTAGATGGAATAATTTTTACTGTTTTCGAATTACCAGCCTTTAGGCATTATTTGACCTCTAAGAGGAATGTATTCTAGATTATCATCACGATCGTCTGTGTTGGTAAAATGACTGAATCGTTTCATCATTTCCGGATCTTCAATGGCTTGTTTCCACTCACATTCGAAAGTGTCAACCAATTTTTGCATTTCAGCCTCAAGCGTTTCGTTGATTCCCAAGCTATCGTTGATTACTACATTTTTCAAATATTCGATTCCTCCTTCGAGTTTTTCCAACCAAGTTGAAGTTCTTACCAATGGTCCAGCTGTTTGGATGTAGTACATTAAGAAACGATCCATATATTTGATAACTGTTTCTTTATCTATAGCTTCTGCCAAAAGCACAGCGTGTTTCGGATTAGCTCCACCGTTACCACAGATGTACAGATTCCATCCTCCTTCAACAGCAATTACTCCAAAATCTTTTCCTCTAGCCTCGGCACATTCTCTGATACAGGCTGAAACTCCTCCTTTAAGTTTGTGAGGAGAACGAATACCTCTGTAACGATTTTCTAATTCGATTGCCAATGAAGTACTATCATCCATTCCATAACGACACCAAGCATTACCTACACAACTCTTGACAGCTCTTAATGATTTCCCATAAGCATGACCACTTTCAAAACCATTGTCGATCAATCTTTTCCAAATGCTAGGCAAGTCATTTAATTCAGCACCAAATAAATCAACACGTTGTGCACCAGTAATTTTGGTGTATAAATTGTATTCTTTAGCAACCTCACCAATGGCGATTAATTTTTCGGCTGTAACTTCTCCTCCAGCCATTCT
>JAHEMU010000411.1:0-1652 GCA_024643485.1 Cytophagales bacterium | reverse complement strand
TGCGTTGAATATTAGCCAAGAATCTATCATTCGAATCCTGCGCCGTTACGTGTTTATTAGCGGTATCATTATAAATACTGGAGAAAATAGAAGAAAGAACAGGTTTACAAACTTCGCAACCATCACCTTTACCTACAGTTCCTAAAACCTCATTATGATTGGTAAACTTGTTGATTTTTACTATATCATATAATTCTTGTCTGCTGTAAGCAAAATGCTCACAAACTACATCTTTTACTTCTTTACCCAATGATTTTTGAGTTTCTTTAACCAAGTCAACCACCATTGGTTTACATCCCCCACAACCTGAAGTGGCTTTGGTAAGTTTTACCACATCGGATAAAGTTTCACAACTTCCATCAGTTATAGAGCAACAAATACTTCCTTTGGTTACATTTTCACAAGAACAAATTACAGCTGTATCCGGTAAGTCCATTGCACTTCCCATTGAAGAACTTTCACCACCTCTTGAGCCCAAAATCAAATCTTCTGGATTAGCAGGCAATTTCATTCCATTGCTGTAAATTTGAAATAAACTATTATAATCGCTTGAATCACCTACTAAGATTCCTCCTAAAAGTGTTTTTCCGTCTTTAGTTACGTTGATTCTTTTGTAAATTCCACTGAATTTGTTTTCATAAACAATTGCAGTCACTTCATCATTTTCAATAAATGGATCTCCAAAACTTGCTACCTCAACACCAATTAATTTCAATTGAGTTGACATATCGATGGTTTCTCTCATCAATTTTTCATTACCTAGAATTTGCTCGGCAGCGACATCGGCCATTTCATATCCAGGAGCCACAAGTCCATAAATCATGTGGTTATAAAGTGCCACCTCACCAATAGCAAATATACTTGGGTCAGAAGTTTGCATTTTGTTATTGACCACAATTCCTCCACGAACACCTACCTCTAATCCAGAAACTCTTCCCAGCTCATCTCTTGGTTTAATTCCAGCAGAAATCACTAGCATATCAACTTTCAAAAGTTGCTCCCCTTCGAACATCATTCCATTAATAGCATGCTCCCCTGCGATATATTGAGTCGATTTATTAAGATGGATTCCAATTCCTAGTTCTTCTATTTTAGATTGAAGCATATCACTTGCTCCTTTATCCAATTGTCTTGGCATTAATCTAGGTGCAAATTCAACAACATGTGGATTCAAACCTAAGTCACGAACAGCTTTGGCGGCTTCTAATCCTAATAATCCCCCACCAAGAACCGCAGCTTCTGTTGAACCATTTTGCTTTATTTTTTTGGCGTAAGCCATAATTGCATCCAAATCCTCGATAGTTCTGTATACAAAAACCCCTTCCTTATCCACTCCTTCAATAGGTGGAACAAAAGCAGCTGAACCCGTAGCCAAAACTAAGTAGTCATACTCATGTATTTTTTCTAAGTGTGTATGTACAGTTTTATGATCTCTATTAATATCTGTAATTAACTCTGAAGTATTAAGTATAATATTATTATCGGTATACCAATTTGACGTTGACATCGATAAATCGTCCGCACTCTTACCTGCAAAGTACTCGCTAAGATGTACTCTATCATAAGCACGTCTTGGCTCTTCACCAAACACGGTGATTTGATATTTCTCACTTCCCTGTTTTGATATAAATTTTTCACAAAATTTATAACCT
>JAHEMU010000081.1 GCA_024643485.1 Cytophagales bacterium | reverse complement strand
AAAACCGGAAGTAAAACCTGAGAGCAAAGTAACTGAAGAGAAAAAAAATAATGACAAAGGAAAAGAGGGTGGTTATAAAGTTGGAGAAACCATAGACCTATTTTAATGAATCGTTCCGAAAAACAAGATCTCGTAAATTATTTGTCCACCTTTTTAACAGAAAATAAATGGACATTGATGAATGAGGTGTTAGAAAAACGAACAAATGCCTTGACCATTGTTTTAGAAAATATCTTCCAATCTCAAAACGCCAGTGCTGCTATTCGCAGTTGTGATGGTTTTGGAATTCAGGAGGTACATATTATCGAAAATTCAAATTCATATAAATTGAATCCTAATGTAACCATGGGGTCTGCGAAGTGGCTAGATATTAAGCAGTATAATGAATACAGTGAAAATACAACTATCGCACTTACCGAGTTAAAAAGGAATGGTTACGAAATAGTGGCAACCACCCCCGATCCTTTAGCTCCTTCCATTTTTGATTTTGAAGTAAAAGGTAAGGTCGCGCTTCTTTTTGGAACAGAATTAACAGGATTATCGGAAGAGGCATTTGCTTTAGCCGATCAAAAAGTGCGTATTCCGATGATGGGTTTTACTGAAAGCTTTAATATATCAGTCTGTACTGCCCTCTGTTTGTCAATTATGCGAGAAAAAATCGAGAAATCGGGTATTGAATATTTGATGGATGAAGAGGAAAAACTGGACATTAAATTGGAATGGATAAAAAGAACGTTAAAACGTTATGATCAGTTATTGATTGCATATAATAGTCAGAAAAAGAAATGAGAAATTTAATTAAAAGAGTTTTTTACCTGCTAGGTGCTTTTTTAATCTTGATAATAGCTTTGAATATCTGGCTTATAAGATCAACAGAGTCTCAGGTGTACACCGATATAAGTAAAATTCCTACCATGGAAGTGGGATTGGTATTGGGTACGAGTCATCGGTTACAAAGTGGAGACTCGAATATGTTTTTTTACCAACGAATTGATCAAGCGGTTCAATTGTATCAAATGGGGAAAATTAAACACTTGATTGTAAGCGGAGACAACGGTTCAAGATATTATAATGAACCTCAAAAAATGAAGAATACCCTTATGGACCGCGGTATTCCAGAGCATGCCATCAGTATGGATTTTGCAGGTTTTAGAACCCTAGACTCCATAATAAGGTCAAAGTTGATTTTTGGTCAGCAAAAAATGGTTATCATCACTCAAGATTTTCATAGCTATAGGGCATTGTTTATAGCAAATTTTCATCAAATAGAGGCTGTGGCTAGTGTAGGTTCAAAATTACCATTGCGTGTAAGGTTAAAAACAGAATTGAGGGAAATAATGGCGCGAGGATTAGCTATTTTTGACCTTTATATCTTAAATAAACAACCTAAATTTTTAGGGGAGAAGGAAGAGCTAAATGCGAACGCACCAAAATCCAATTAAACGAAATTTATTTTTACTTTTTGTTATAATTTTTGGAATACAAATTTCCATCAGCGCTCAATCAAAAGTAGTGTCTGGTAAGGTGTATGATGCGAAAACAGGAGATCCAATCGCATTTGCTAATGTGTTTTTTACCGGAACCCAAATTGGAATGACCACAGATTTCGATGGTAACTTTTCCATTTCTTCTTCAAAAGTCTACGATTCAGTGTCTGTAACCTACATTGGATATATAGGTCAAACAAAAAAGATCACGGGTGGCGTCAACCAAATATTGGAATTTAGATTGGATGAAAATGTCATCAACCTAGATGAAGTAGTCATTCTTGCTGGTGAAAATCCTGCCTTTCCTATTATGAGGAATGTAATAAAGAATAAGGATAAGAATGATAAGAGGAAACTGGAGGCATATGAGTTCGATTCTTATACCAAAATTGAAATTGATGTAGATAATATTTCTGATAAGCTAAAAGAAAAGAAGCCGATTAAAAAGGTAAAGGCTGTATTGGATAGTATTCAGATGGTGGTTGATGATGAAGGAAATGCCATTTTACCTGTTTTATTTTCAGAAGCTGCCTCACGATATTACTTTCGAAGTAATCCGTATTTTAGGTATGAACATATCTTAAAAACTAAAGTATCTGGTGTCGGAATTACTGATGGTACTACTACCTCACAATTTTTAGGGGCTAGTTTTCAGCAATATAATTTTTACCAAAATTGGTTAACGCTGATTGATAAGGAATTTGTTTCACCACTTGCTGATAGCTGGCGTGCCTACTATGACTTCTATTTAACTGATAGTATACAGATTAGTGATGATTTTTGCTATCAATTGGAATTTTCCCCTAAAAACAGTCAGGATTTGGCGTTTACTGGAACTGTTTGGATCACAAAAAATGAATTTGCTGTTAAACAAATAGACCTTTTTGTACCAAAAACGGCTAATCTCAATTTTGTTGAAAAAATTAGAATACAACAGGAATTAATAAAAACTGATGCAGGCCCTTGGTTGCCTTCTAAAACCAGGGTAATGATTAATGTCGCTGAACTTACAAAAAATACAGCGGGTATGTTAGGTAAATTTTATGCCAGTAATTCTAATTATAAGGTGAATGAACCTCATGAAACATCTTTTTATGAACACCCTATCACGATGAAAGAAGATTATCGCGTGGAGGACCCTGTTTTTTGGTTGGATAAAAGACCAGAACCACTGTCTGAGGCGGATTTAAAGGTGTATAATATGATTGATACACTCAATAAGATCCCTTCTTTTAAAACATATTTAGATTTGGCGAAAATTATAAGTGACACTTATGTAAAAGCAGGGAAGGTCGAAATTGGTCCTTATACAGGGATGTTTGCACAAAATGATTTTGAAGGTAATCGTTTCGGGTTTGGACTGAAAACAAATTTTAAATTCAGCCAAAAATGGTTATTAAATGGATTGGTGGGGTATGGTACTCTCGATGAACGTTGGAAATATGATTTTAGTGCTAAATATATCATTAATAGACTGCCTTGGACTACCCTTACCTATCGGTATAGAAAAGAGTTGGATCCAATTTGGGTGTTAAACGATGAAATTGATACGAGTAGTTTATTCTATACTTCAAGTAGGTTTGGGCTTTTGGAAAATCCCTTCATGCATACCAGTCATACCTTGGCTTTCCAACGTCAATCGGGCCCAGGCTGGATTAATAAATTTATAGTAAAAGTCCAAGATTTTAAGCCCGATTACGGGTTTCAATATGAAACAATTCCCGGCGACCCCAATACGGAAGTAGCTTCGAATTACAGCACCACAGAATTGATATGGGATATTCGATATGCAAAAGATGAAAAGTTTATAATTGATGATAATGAACGCTTTAGTTTGGGAACTACCCGGTCTCCATTGATAAAGTTACGCTATACCGTAGGGGTCAAAAATCTACTCGGGGGGGACTTTAATTACCAAAAACTTGAAGGAAGCATCAGTCGAAATCAAAAGCTAGGAACCTTAGGGACTTCTTCCTTTTCTTTTTCAGGCCAGTATATTTTTAATGACCTTCCATACCCTTTGTTGAAAGCGCATATTGGAAATGAATCTCCATTTTTCATCAATTTTGCCTATAATTTGATGAATTACTATGAATTTACAACCGATCACCATGCCGCATTTAGGTGGAGGCACCATTTTGAAGGGTTAATATTAAATAGGATACCTCTTATGAAATTACTGAAGTGGCGATTAACTACCAATGCAGATATTTTATATGGAGGAATAAGAGATTCAAATTACAATTTATTTATACCTACCGCAGACTATCTTGCACCCCCTTTTGCGAAAATGGATAGCCGGCCATATATGGAATTGGGTTATGGCGTAGAAAATATTTTTAAAATCTTTAGAGTAGATTTTTTCCATCGAATGACTTATTTAGAACAACCGGATGTGAGAAAATTTGGTGTAAAAGTAAGTTTTCAATTTATTCTTTAGGCTTCTTCTGATTTTTCTGAAGACTCAATTTTTAACGCCTTTTCAAATGTGAGTTTGTAGCTTTCTGATACGCCAAACGAGTGTTGATTAATGCGTATTTTATAGCCACCTTTCGAACGACTTACTTTCTGAATTTTTTGAGTGTTTAAAATGTAAGAACGATGTGTTCGTATGATGGAATCGTTACATAAATTGTTTTCAAACCACTTTAAATTATTTCGAATCAACTCTGAAGATTCCACGCCATTTAATAAGAAATGCACTTCCACATAGTTGTCGGCTGATTTTAAATATAAAAAATCGTCGTATCGGATAACGAGTCCGGTTTTCCCATTCTCATGTTTAAAAGTAAGGGTTTCCTGAGGTTCTGTGTCTATTATTTCGTTGGAAATTGTTTCACTTTTTTGAAAAAGTCGCAATATGATCAAGCAAGAAAAGTAGGATATTAATGCGGTAGAGAAGGTGTATTTCAAAGTAATGACCCACTCCTGTATCAAAGGGATAGTTGGCCATTCACTGAAAAGAAAAGTCATTATGGTAGTAAGTAAAGTAAGCTCAAACAAAAACCATAGGATATAACCTCCCAGATTGAATGATTTTAATTTAAAAAGTGGACGAAGAAGAAATTGAGAAATAACAAGGACAACAACACCCACAATACCATACGCAGATAACCCTACTATTTGTATAAATAGACTTTCTCCAGGCCATTCGGTCATATTGAAAGGAGCGTAGATATTTATAAATAGAATAACAAATAAACCATTGGAAATGACAAATTGCCAACGTTCCTTATTATTTACTAATAAAGGGAAGGGCATCTGTAAAATTGAAATGATTTTATTTCTCAAAATATATCCATTCTAGTCTCGAATTCAAATATAAGTAAATACCTAACTTCTAATGAAATCTAAGTCTAAAGATTTAAAGTCATAAAAGGGAGTTAAATTCACCCCAAATACACGTGATTTAACCCAAATAGGATATAAATTTCTGTTTTCAAAAAATCAACTATATTTTTGTACATTGAAAATTGTGGGATATGAAAAATAAGGCAATAATTTACATGTTATTATGTTGTACACTAGCAGTTAGTTGTACTTCAACAGAAAGCAACAAAGAAACAGCAGCCATACCGGGGGAAGTCATTTCTGTTGAAAAAGGCAAACAACTTTTTGCAATTTGTGCTACTTGCCATGGAACAAATGCCCAAGGAATTGATTCATTGAGTGCGCCTCGACTAACTGGGCTTCAAGATTGGTATTTGGAACGACAACTTCATCATTTTAAAACTGGAGTTAGGGGAGGAGATGTATCAGATTTAAGAGCCAATCAAATGGCTGCAATGGCTAAAACTTTAACCGATACTCTTGCCGTGAGGCAAGTTGTAGCGTATATTTCCTCATTAACAAATGAGAATTCATTTACTATCCCAGAAGGTAATGTAGAGAATGGAAAGAAATACTACAGTATGGTTTGTGGGTCTTGCCACGGTCCACAGGCATTAGGAAATGTTGCTTTTAATGCTCCTTCCTTAGTTAATCACTCATATTCATATTTATTCAAACAATTTAATGATTTTAAGCATTCGAAACGAGGTCAACACGAGCTTGATACCTACGGATCGCAAATGCAAATGATGAGTAATTCCATTCCTGATAGCTCTTCTATAAATGATGTTATTGTTTATATCATGACGTTGAATGCTAAATAAGAAATCAAATAGCGGTATTTTCTCCTCTATTCTTTTGGTATCAGCAGTCCTTTTTTGGGGCTGTGGTGATCAAATGAAAAAGGAAGAACTTACGCTTCAGTCTACTTGCCCTCCAGGGATGGAGCTGGTAAACGGTGAATGTAAGGTTCGCAGTATGTATCAGCAGTATGAATCATTGCAGAATGGTGGGCTAGGGGGGCTGAAAACAGGATTGCCTCCAGGAATTAAAGATGGATATTCTCCGGAGCAAATAGACCTTGGAAGGTATTTATTTTTTGACCCATTATTATCTTCAACAAATAAAGTTAGTTGTGCCAGTTGCCATCAACCAAATGCCGGATTTAGTGATGGGAAACGTTTTAGTCAGGGTGTTGATAGTCAGACTACTTCTCGTTCCACCCCAACACTTTGGAATATGGCATTTTCTAAACATTTTTTTTGGGATGCAAGAGCTAGTTCTATGGAAGAGCAAGTGCTAGGGCCATTATATCATGAGCATGAAATGGCAAACACCGAGAAAGGTTTGTTGGAGAAATTAAATAACAATTCAACTTATAGAGATTTATTTAAAATCGCATTTCCTGAAAATATTGAAAATTCAATTACTCCGAATCAAGTTTATACAAGTTTGGCGGCTTTTGAAAGTTCTCTTATTTCTTTAAATAGTAGATATGATCAATATGCGCACGGATATCATGAAGCGTTGGATTCTATTGAAATAGCAGGATTAAACGTTTTCCGATCCTTTGTTGCTCGTTGTGCTGAATGCCATACTCCTCCATTATTTACCAATCGACAAATAGCAGTGATAGGTACTATGGATACAGAAAACAGACCATTTGATAGGGGAGCAGGTGTTACATTTAAAGATTCTACCATGGATGGTGGTTTCAAAGTGCCGACTTTGCGGAATATCGAAAGAACAGCTCCCTATATGCACGATGGTAAATTCGCGACCCTGAAGGAAGCGGTTACATTTTATACATTAGGACGTGGTCATGCGGTTCCCGATAGTTTAGATTTAAAACTTCATTGGCATATTTGGGAACCACAATTAAAAGAAAAGGAAATCGATCAAATTGTAGCTTTTTTAAAAACACTCACAGACGAGACGTTTTTACCTCAAATTCCTAAAAAATTACCATCTGGATTACCTTTAAATTAATGCTTTTATTAAATTGAAAAATTATAAAATAAGATAATATGAAAAAGTTTTTGCGTGTTGTTTTGTATTTGGTACTTATTGGAGCCGGACTTTTTGGTGGCAAATTATTATGGAAGAATGATGCTCCACCGCCTCCTGTTCCAAGCTTTTTTCAGCAAGACAGTACAGGTACTTCTAATTTAACTTTTTCAGGGGAAATTATTGAGGTAAAAGATGGAGAATCCATTCAAGAAGCAGTAGGAAAGGCGAAAGGTGGTGATTTGATTCGCGTTTATCCAGGTACCTATTACGAGACTGTTTATATCGATAAGGATAACATAGGACTTCAAGGAGTAATTCGTGAAGGTAAGTACCCTGTTATGGATGGAAAGAAGGAACTAAATGATGCGATACTGTATTCAGGTAGCAATATTTTGGTTGAAAATTTCACCATCATTAATTATAAAGGAAATGGTATTATGGGGCAGGCTGGAAATAATTTTATTATCCGAAATAACATTATAAAAGACGCTGGCGTTTATGGTATTTTTCCTCAATTCGGTAAAAATGGACTTATTGAATATAACGTTTTAAGTGGAATAGAAGATGCGGCCATTTATGTTGGAATGTGTGATAATATTGATGTTCGTCATAATGAAGTATTCGAAAATGTTGCCGGTATTGAAATTGAAAATTCACGACATGCTTTGGTTGAAAATAACTTGGCATATAATAATACCGGTGGTATTCTAGCATTTATTACTCCAGGATTGCCAATCAAAACTACCTACGATGTAATCATTAGAAATAACTTCATAAAAGATAACAATCACGAGAATTTTGGGGCTCCAGGAAGTTTGGTTGCGGGTATTCCTCCGGGTACGGGTATTTTGATTATGGCAGCAGATCAGGTGACTATTGAAAATAATATTATTTCAGGAAATGATAATGCTGGGATTACTATTACAGATTTAACCTTGTTAGGTATGGACTTGGCTAATGATCCTGAAATTCAGCCTGATCCAGATAATCTTATTATACTTGACAATTTGATGAGTAATAATGGATCAAATCCAGTGGGTGAATTGAAAATTTTAAAGAAAGCAATGATGATTTCTGAAGGATTGGATATTGTTGCTGTTGGAAAAGGTTCAGGAAGTTGTATTAAAAATATAGGAAACTATAAAACCTTTGGTTTGGGTGGTTATAGCAGATGTGATTTACCAGGTACCGAAAATGTAACTTCGTATCGTATCGCAAATGGTGCTGAAGAGCGTGATATTTCTTTTGAAGAAATGGGGAAATTAACGTTTTACGGTGTTTGTTCTGGGTGTCATTCATTCAATGTAAGACTGATTGGGCCTCCAACCACTACAATACAAGCGTTGTATAAAAACAATCCAGAAGGAATTGCGGAATACATTGCGAACCCAATACATAAAAGAGAAGACTATCCAGAGATGCCTACACAAAAGCATTTAACGGAAGAAACAAGATTAGCAGTAGCGAAATTCATGTTGGAATTGACTAATTAAGTCAATTCCAACATATATAGATATCTCAAAAATTTGAGTATATTTGAAAATGTTCACCTTTTAGTATTAAAACTATCGGGATATTGACCATTTTTTGTTAATAGTAGGTAATTAGTCATTTATATAATATTGACGGTCGGTATTTAATGATTTGGATTAAAAGTAAGGGATTAGGAATCCTATTTTTGTGTAGTACCATTTTTTTAACTTCTGCTAATCGCTACTACGATTTTAGCTTGCTGGCAACTTGTCCTCAAAATTTATCACTTTCTGAATTAAATGAGTGTATTATAACTTCTGGTTATTCAGTATACGAAGTACCTACTAAACGATTTTCCGGAGAATTAAAGCGAGGGTTACCAAAGGCTCATGATGGCTATACCCCACAACAAATTGATTTAGGACGATATTTGTTCTTTGACCCACTTCTTAGTGGAAATAACTCCATTTCATGTGCAAGTTGTCATCAACCTAACAAGAACTTCACGGATGGTATCTCTCATGAATTTAAAGATTCAAAAGGTAATGTAGTAGGCAAGAGGGAAACCCCTTCACTTTGGAATGTTGCCTTTCAAAATACTTTCTTTTGGGATGCAAGAACAAGTAACCTTCAAGATGCTGTTGCTGGCCAACTTTTTTCAAAAGAGGTAATGAATTCATCAGCAGCTGAATTAATGAAGAAGATAAACGGTGTTGCAGAATATAAGCAAATGTTCAAAGATGCATTTGGTTTAAATTCTGAAGATACCATTCAATTGAATCAGGTAACCATGGCTTTAGCTGCCTTTCAAAGCTCATTGGTTTCGATTAATAGTCGATTTGATCAATATGTGCACGGAGATATAGAAGCCTTATCACCAAAAGAGATAAGAGGAATGAATTTGTTCAGATCCTTTTTTGCTCGCTGTGCAGAATGTCATACTCCACCTTTGTTTACAAATAATGAAGTGGCGGTTAATGGCGTAGTTGAATTAGAGAGCAATCCAGACTTAGGGGCAGGGGCTGTTTATCAGAATCCTAAATTAGAAGGGGCATTCAAAGTACCTTCATTAAGAAATATATCTAACACGGCACCATACATGCACGGTGGGAATTTTAAATCTCTCAAAGAGGTGGTATCT
>JAHEMU010000410.1 GCA_024643485.1 Cytophagales bacterium | reverse complement strand
TCAGATCTCTGTAGGCTGGTATCAAAATGACAATAAACGAAAGGTTGATTTTTCTGCAGAATTTTACTTTAGGAAACTGCAAAACCTCATCGATTTTAAAACAGGGGAGGAATTTATATTCAACAAGGTATTAGAAACCGCTATTTTACAAGGCCCTGGAAAATCATACGGTGCTGAGCTATCTATCCGAAAAAATGGAAAATTGAATGGATGGATAAACTATACGTACTCTAGAACATTGATACAATTAAAAAGTACGTTCCAAGAGGAAAACATCAACGGAGGAGCTTATTTTCCAACCAATTATGACAAGCCACATAGCATTAATGCAGTGGCAAATTATAAATTAACCCGACGCGTAAGCTTTTCTTATAACCTCAATTACTCTACAGGAAGGCCAGTAACCTATCCGGTGGCTGCATACGATATCAATGGTATTCAAATTGTACATTATGGTGATAGAAATGAATATCGAATTCCAGATTATTTCAGAATGGATGTTGGATTCAATATTGAAGCGGGTCATAAGATTAAAAAATTCGTACACAACTACTGGTCGTTCTCCATTTATAACGTACTGGCGCGTGAAAATCCATATTCCGTATTTTTTGACGTAAAAGATGGGAAAATCAATGGATATCAATTAATTATTTTTGGTACTGCCATACCTACCATATCATATAATTTCCGATTTTAATGAAGAAATATTTCCGACATATCGCCTTTTTTCTCCTATTGTCGGGATGCATACGGCCATTTGAATTTGATGTATTAACCTACAAAGAATTAGTGGTGGTAGATGCCCACCTATCAGACTCTTTAATGGTTCATTCAGTCAATTTATCATTTACTTATCCAATCGATGAAGATGCTGCAAACCCAATACTTGGAGCCACCGTTTTTGTTCTAGATGATCAGGGAAATCAATTTGATTATTCAGAAGGGATTAATGGCAATTACCAATCTACTCTTGCGTACCAAGCGGAAGTTGGCAGAAAATACCGATTGAGTATTAACTATGGATCAAAAGAGTATCAATCAAAATGGATGGAACTCATTTCTTCTCCTCCAATAGACTCCGTATACTACAAATTTACTGAACAACCCTCGGAAGAATTCGGAAGGAATTTAAGAGGTATTCAATTTTTTTTAGACAGCCACGACGATGCTGGAAAGTCAAAATATTTCAGGTATGAATGGGAGGAAACCTACAAAATAATTGTCCCGTATCCTTCCAGTTACGATTACGATATTTCTACCCGAACATGGACTTACAGGGATACACCAGTAGGTATTTGCTATGAATCAGGAAATTCCAATCAATTTATTCTGGCGAATTCACTGGGATCCACTACAAATCGTATTACAGAAATGCCTATTCGGTATCACGATGAATATTCACAAGCATTACGTGATCGTTATTATATACATGTTCGACAATATTCGTTTGATTCCGAAACGTATAATTACTACCGTCGATTGAAGGAAAATATTGAAGGTGGCGGATCTTTATTCGACAAACAGCAAGGCTCCATTATCGGAAATATGGAAGCTATTCACGATGCCGCAGAGCCCGTTTTGGGTTATTTTGAAGTAGCCGGAATATCGCAACATTCCATATTTGTAAATAAAAGAGACTTGCCAAAAGCCTATCCAAGGTCACCGTATATTTATTACTGTTTTAACTCTCTGATTTCAACTACGCCAGATAGTGTCCATTACTATCTTACGTTGGGGGATAAATATCAAATTGTTAATCTCTTGTTAAATCCTGGCCAAAATCAAGCAGACATTGCTCCAATTAATTGCACCGATTGCTCTTGGTATGCGCCCGTTCAACCACCTGATTTTTGGAAAGACTGATGAAAGGACCTTTATTACATATTATCCTATTATTATTCGCTTTTCAGTCGATTCAATCTTCGGCACAGCAAAAAAATCAACGGGAAAGAATTGTTGTAAATGTAAATAATAGCACCGCCATTTCTGGCGAAACCATTCAATATAGCGCCTCAATATTGAGCGACTTAACAGGAAAACCCTCCAACATAAGTGCTATTTTATATGTGGAATTAGTAAATAGAACCGGAGCTGTAATCAGACAAAAACTTTCTGTTGAAAATGGAATGGCAAACGGAGATATCTTTGTGCCCTCAACTTGGCATACTGGTAATTATCAATTACTAGCATACACCACATGGACTAAAAATTTCAATGATTATTGCTCGATTCCCATTCAAATTATAAACCCTTTTGAAAAAAACTTTAAGGATACATTAAAATCAGAGGTTCCGATTGAAATATTTCCAAAAGGTGAATGGTATTCAGGCGTGGCAAATCATATCTTTTTCAAATTATCTTCAGAATTTCAGGGGTCTCGCTCGGGCCGAGTATTAGACGCTCAAGGAAATACACTTTCGACAGTTTCTTTCAATGAAAATGGAATAGGAAAGGCCAACATAACTCCCACTTCAGGAGCTAATCAATTGCTACTTGAAACGGCATCCGGCGAATTTAAATTTATTCCCTTACCAACATCTGTCAAAGGAAAAGGAATGGTCCAATTGG
>JAHEMU010000080.1 GCA_024643485.1 Cytophagales bacterium | reverse complement strand
TTTTGGAATTTAGAATAATTTTGTTCCTGATTAGCTTCTGTGGGTTTTTGTTCGAATTGGTGAAATAGGTTAACATCGGCCTGAAAGTCTAAAGTAGGATAGATGTTATGGGCTCCCAATGCCCGCTTAACGGTAGAACGAACCACCGCATAAACCATGCGCTCGTCATCGAACTTAATTTCCGTTTTTGTTGGGTGAACATTGATATCCAGGTGGCTGGGGTCCATCTCCATATAGAGGGTATAAAATGGAGTGAATTTTTCCGGAATTAGAGATTCAAAAGCCATTACTATGGCGTGATTGAGATAGCTGCTCCGTATAAATCGATTGTTTACAAAAACGTATTGATCACCCCTTGTTTTTTTGCTGGATTCAGGTTTCCCAATGTAACCATATAGCTTTAGTTCAGGGGTCTCAGCCTCACAAGGGATGAGTTGATCTTTATAGGACTTCCCAAATATTTCAATGATGCGATGAATAAGTTTCCCGCTACTCAACCGATAGACCTCTTCTCCATCTTGAATATAGTTAAAAGATTTTTCAGGATTAGCTAAGGCAATTCTCTGAAACTCATCAATGATATGTTTTAATTCAACGCCGTCGCTTTTTAAAAAATTTCTGCGTGCAGGCACATTATAGAATAAATTTTTAACGCTAATAGAAGTGCCGGGCTCAGCAGCGCATGGTTCCTGAAATTTCACCTCTGAAGCTTCAATCAGTATTTCGGTACCGGTTTCATCCGCTAACTTTCGTGTTTTTAACGACACCTGCGCAACAGCGGATATGGAAGCCAGTGCTTCTCCTCTAAAACCCATGGTGCGAATGTTGAAAAGATCTTCAGTAGCCTTAATTTTGGAGGTAGCATGGCGCTCAAACGACATCCGTGCGTCCGTTTCACTCATCCCTTTACCATTATCAATCACTTGGATTAGCGATTTGCCTGCATTGGAAATAATCAGATCTATACTTGTCGAACCTGCATCTATGCTATTTTCCATCAGCTCTTTCACTACGGAAGCAGGTCGCTGAACCACTTCTCCTGCAGCGATCTGATTCGCAAGCGCATCGGGCAATAAACGAATAATGTCCTGAGCCAAAAGATTAAAATAATTTAAGTTTTCTGAAAATAAAATATACTACTGGAATAATCAAAAGGATATAAATCACCTTATTTCCAATGTACCAATACCCGATGAACAAAGTGAGTAAAGTCCCCAAAATTAACAATCTCAAAAGAGCGGTGTTGTCTTTCGTTTTCACGGTAGTTCTTCTGAAAGATCCTCGAATATTCTCCGCCGGATATTTTGAAGAGGTATTTTTCTCGTTTTTCATTTCAGCGCGAATCATGCGCTCTCTATCCTCAATCTCTTCCTTTACAGGATCGTAATATCGAGGTTCAATGTGAAAACTTTGATGTTTCGCAATGCGGAAAAAGGAAGGAATTCTATTCTGACCCATAACTTGTTTATCATATTAACCTCAACAATTAAAAAAGGTCTCTATTTTAACTGAAAATTTTTGTAAATTGCTGAAATTCAAAGGTAGTAATTTTTAAGAGTTTTAGCTTAAGTGGCTGAAGAAGATGATGAAAAGGGTAAGTATAATCCTCATTTTTTTAACGTTTTTCCGGATAAGTACTATCACTGGCGCCGGAACGCCCGAGAGAATTGACTATTTATTGTCAAGGATGTCGCTGGAGGAAAAATTAGGTCAACTAATGATTCTGAGAGCATACCCTGGTGGAAATGAAAATTATTTTCAAATCACCGATCAAATAGCGAAAAAATACTCTCCTGGGGCCTGGTATTTTGAAAACGGCTCTGTGGAGGAGTTTAAAAAATTCTCCAAAAGGGTAAATGGTAAGGCGGAAATCCCTGCCATGACAGGAACTTCATTGTTTAATGCGTCATTTGACCACCCAGCACAACCCATTCTAAAATCGATTACTGATCAAAACCTCATCCGTCAGGTGGGCAATTGGATTGGTTCCGATTATATTCATTCCGGATTGAAATTCGTTTTAGACCCGTCTTTAAAATTTGGAAGTAGTGAGTATCAATTATATGGAAAGCAATTGGCCTATTCTTTTAGTACCGAGGGTCTTCTTCCAATAATAAATCAAGGGAATTACATAGGTAGGGCTTGGAATCAAAGTGCGGTGTTAATTGAAGGCGCTGATCCTGACCCACAGAAAAAGAAAATTGATTATTCAGAATATGAGGCGGCCAAATGGAGAGCGACTGGTTTTGAAGGGTTAATTATTTCCCCTGCAGTTTATCAAAATTCCACGATCGAAGAATCATTGCGTATTCTCCATCAATTGAAAGGTGGGGCAGATATGATTTTATTCCCCTCCGATATCTCCACAACGATTGAATTTCTTAAAAAAGCGGTGAGATCAGGCCAAATTTCTGGAAAACTTATTGATGAAAAAGTCAAAAGAGTATTGGCACTTAAGGAGGAAAAGGAACAGTTATCTCCCAGCTTTCCAGAGCCATTAAAAAAGGAATTGCGAACCCAGCTCGGACTGGCTTCTATTGCGCTTGTAAAAGATAAGAGTCAGCTACTTCCTTTGAAAATGCTCGATACGCTTAATATCGCCGGTTTTGAATTTGGATTGGAAGGTCCTGAATTTTTAACCACACTAAAGAAATACCATGGAATTGAACTCCCTCAAAATAAGGCAGAATTCATTAAAGGTAAAATGTCGCAAATCAACTTAGTCATCTGCGGTATTGGTAAAAATATTAATCAGGAGGAATGGAAGTTTATCAAGGATCTCAGCAGTAAAAAGCAAGTGGTGGTGGTGGCTTTTGGTTCTTTTTCTCCAACTGAATTAAAGGAATTTGACCATGTAGTTATTTCTCCATTTGAAAATGAGTTAATTAGAAGCTATTCCGCACAACAGATTTTTGGCGCTTATGCTATTTCCGGAAGATATCCTGAGCCTTTGATGCCTGTGGGATTTGAAAGATCGATTATCACAGAGCCTTTGGGCCGACTCGCCTATAGGTCTCCTGAAGTTGTACAAGTGGATTCAAAAGAATTAAATCGAATTGATGCAATTGCGGAGGAAGCTATCAGAGAAAAGGCTGCACCAGGTATGCAGGTGCTCATTGCGAAAAAGGGGGTTGTGATTTTTGAAAAATCCTACGGCTATTATACCTATGAAAAGAAGGAGCCTGTAAACAATGAAACCATTTATGATTTAGCTTCCGTAACCAAGGTTACCGCTACCCTTCAAGCCGTCACATTTCTGTATGAAAAAGGGCTTATTGATATAAATAAAAAATTATCCAATTACCTTCCAGAGCTAAAAGGAAGCAACAAAGAACAATTAATTATCAAAGATATCTTGCTTCATCAGGCGGGATTAAGACCATGGATGCCTTTTTGGAGGCAAACCATGTCGGATAAAGAAGTTGATCCAAAATATTACAGTAAAAATCCCGAGGAGCAATTTCCACTTCAGGTGTCGAATAGTTTATTTGCTTCTCCTGCGGTAAAAGACAGCGTTTGGTCGTGGATTATTCAATCACCCGTAGCTTCGCCGAAAAACGGAGTAGTGCCGTATAATTACAGTGACATCGGATTTTATATGATGCAACAACTTGCTGAACGTATTTTGAACCAACCGCTCAATGAATTTATGTCTCAAAATTTTTATGAACCGCTTGGAATGGAGACGACGGGTTATTTGCCATTGACGAAGTTTAAAAACGATCGTATAGCGCCTACTTCCGAAGATAATCATTTTAGAAAACAATTAATTCAAGGACTAGTGCATGATGAAGGTGCAGCGATGTTCGGTGGCGTTGCGGGGCATAGTGGACTATTTTCAGACGCCAATGATTTAGCGAAATTGATGCAAATGCTGCTCCAAAAAGGCGAATATGGAGGGGAACATTATTTTAATTCGGCAACTATTGAACTTTTTACCTCAAAACAGAATTTGGAAAACAGGAGAGGACTTGGTTGGGATAAGCCAAATATGGAAATGAGGAAAAGAAATAACTCACCTGTTTCAGGAGCTACTTTTGGCCATACCGGATTCACCGGAACGGCTATTTGGGTTGATCCGGAAAGTGAATTAGTGTATATTTTTCTTTCTAACCGAATTCATCCAGATGTCGAAAATAATAAATTAATGACATTGGATATCCGATCTAGAATACAACAAGTGATTTATGATGCAATGAAGCAATATGAATCAAATGAAATAATTAGAAACACAACAGAATAATAACTGTATGAATATAGGAATAGTTTGCTATCCAACCTTTGGAGGTAGCGGAGTGGTAGCAACGGAGTTAGGAAAGGCCATTGCAACAAAAGGTCACAATGTTCATTTCATTACCTATACCCAACCCACTCGTTTGGATTTCTTTAATGAGAATATAAACTATCATGAAGTGGATATTTCTGCCTATCCATTATTCAAATATCCGCCCTATGAATTGGCTTTGGCAAGTAAAATTGTGGACGTGGCCCTTTATGAGAAATTGGACTTACTGCATGTGCATTACGCCATTCCTCATGCGTCGGCTGCTTATATGGCAAAACAGATACTACTTACCAAAAACATCCACCTACCAGTAGTGACGACGTTGCACGGTACGGATATTACCATTGTAGGTAAAGATAAGAGTTACGAACCTGTAGTGACCTTCTCGATTTCACAAAGCGATGGGGTAACAGCCGTTTCTGAATCATTAAAAAAAGAAACATACGATTTTTTTAAAGTGAAAAATCACATTGAAGTGATTCCTAATTTTGTTGATTTGTCTAGGTTTAGAAGGCAGAGCAAAGAACATTTTAGAAAAGCTATTTGTCCACAAAATGAAAAATTACTCGTTCATACCAGTAATTTCAGGAAAGTTAAAAGAGTACAAGATGTGGTACATATTTTCAATGCAGTAAGAAAGAAAATCCCAGCGAAATTATTGTTAGTAGGAGATGGCCCTGAACGACACCACATAGAAGAATTATGTAGAGAATGCGGTGATTGTGGCGACATCCGATTCTTGGGAAAATTGGAAATGGTGGAGGAAGTACTTTCAATTGCCGATGTATTTATCATGCCTTCCGAAAAGGAAAGTTTTGGATTGGCCGCCTTGGAAGCGATGGCTTGTGAAGTTCCGGTAATAAGCTCCAACACAGGAGGGCTCCCTGAGTTGAACATTCACGGCGAAACCGGATTTTTAAGCAATGTAGGAGACGTGGAGGACATGACCCGCAATACACTTATCGTTTTAGATGATGCTAATCATGAAACTTTTAAGAAAAATGCATTGGCAAGAGCGCAACAATTTCAAGTAGATAACATTTTACCTTTCTATACCGATTACTATAACAAGGTATTGAAAGAATTTCACGCCTCGGTAAAATAGAAAATATTTAAACTAATTTTACGTTATTTGTATTAGCATGCGCGTACTATTATTCATTTTCATCATCACCGGATTACCCCTTATTTCCCTAGGGCAAGATGAAACTGGTGAGTTCATGACCATCGATACTCCCCTCACGTTGAATCTTGATGCCAATGAAGATGAAATGCCAGATATCGTTAAAAAGAAAAAGAAGAAGCTAAAACGCAATGAGTATTATGGGTTTAAAACCAAAAAAGGATTTACCCGAAATGGCTCTGGGGAAAGCCTAATGTTGGAATTGTTTAACTTCCTAAAAGACCCCGTTCCTCCAGATAATTTTGTCAGAGATCTATATTGGTACGACTATAAAATGCAAATGATTCGTAAAACCAGAGACTTTGACCCTAAGGATGGCGCCTTATTGCATGGCCCTTATAAAAAAATGATAGGAGATCAGGTGCTGGATAGTGGAGTGTATTATTTGGGCCTAAAGCACGGCACCTGGATGCACCACGATAAAAATGATGTCCTGGTTGATAAGGAGAAATACTATAAAGGGTGGGCTAGAGAAAGCATGGTTCGATATTATGATCGAGATCGAAAGGTGATGCGTGAAATTATCCCTGTTGAATTCGGAGATAAAGAAGGAAACTATTATTATTTCTTTCAAAACGGAAGAATTGCCGTTTCTGGAGAATATCAATGGGATCATCGCGTCGGTGATTGGACAGAATTTTATCCTTCAGGGAAGAGAAAAAAGATCATCAGGTACAGTAAAGACCCTTATTCTAAAGAGGTACCTTATGTATTGCGTGAATGGAACGAAGCGGGTAGAGAAGTTTATGATTATTTTAAAGCCCAGCGATAATAAAAAAAATCCCTTCTTTCTAAAAAATATCAAATAATCCCTTTAATTTTACATCAAACATCAGGAGCGGCGAAAGCCCGGCAACCGAGTGACCAACCACGGTGCCCAAGCGATGTGCAGTACAGCTGAAAATTGGTTAATTTTAACACTGCCTTCAAATTCCTGGTGACTATAAAAAAGTTAAACTTAAATTATAAGTCATCATGTCTGACAAATCATCTTTAACAATTGAATCCCAAACGGGGAAAAATCAAACTGAAATCGTCGTAAAAACTACTCTTTTGTGGGAAACTACTGATGATGTTTATATCGAATGTGTGCTCAAACCAGAAGCAAACAGCATCGCTTTAGGAGATTTCGGAAGGAGCCTAGTTCAATCACATCGAACCGAGTATGATCATCGGTTCAAGAAGTACACCGTATTTTTTTACAGTATAAATACCGCAGAACGATCCACTGAAAACAGGGGGTTCTGGAGTGCTTTATTTGATTTGAATAAAAACGCTATTAACAAAAAACGTGTATTTCTCGATCGATTTGAATATCACCCTCAAGAGATAAAATACGTGAAAGATCAATTGAGTTCGGGGTTCACCACCGACCCATTATTTGCTACTACTCCCTGTTTTATCGCACTCCACATCGAAAAAGAATTGCCTAAAACAGTAAAACATCTAACCGAGAGTTTTAATTGCTGTTTCAACGACCGACTATTATTAATCAGTGGTTTTCCTGGGGTAATCAAAGAGCTGACAGACCACCTAGACACCATAGGGATTGTCAATTATGAAGTAGTAAATATTCACGAATTAACAATTTCTGGAAATTCACTTTTCCAAGTAAATGATTGGCTGACTTGCTATAGTTCAGGAGACAAAAGATCCGTTTTCGTTCTGGCATGATACATGATGTTATTGTATTGTTAGCTTTTATTTGCGAACTTATCAATTCAAACATAAAGACAGTAAAATGAAATATCTATTGGTAATATCTATACTTTATATCGGAGCTTCTACATTCGTACAGGCGCAAGATAATGGGGTTATTTTAGTAGAAATTAACAATGTCGATGACGATGGTGAAACGGATTTAACTCGTTCGATTAAGAACAACGACCGCCAGCTTTTTGAAGTAACGGTAAATTACGGGGCCGATTTAAACGCACCCAACGGAGCGGGGAAGCGTCCGCTTGCAGTGGCATTGGAAGCGAATAACATGACCATGTTCAATGAATTAATTTCAAAGGGAGCCAGTGCTGGTTTGCTTGACCAAGCGGGAAAAACTTTAATTGAAACAGCCATTGAAACGGGCCATAAAGACGTTATTGGCGATTTGATTTTAAAGGGAGCCAACGTCAATAAAAACACACCAATTGTTGGAGCGGTTGAAAAAAATGACCTTGATTTAGTTCGAATTCTGGCTGATGGAGGTGCAGATCTTCAACCGGCGGTAGATATTGCCGCTAGTAATGGAAATACCACAGTGTTTCGATTTTTGATTGAAAAGGAGGTAAGGCTCAAAGGAACCGATGCTTTTGCTATTGCTTTGAAAAATGGCAATAAGGAAATTGCAAGGATGGCAATAGACGGTGGATATTCGGTGAAAGATGCCTTGGAGCAATCTCTTTCTGCTAAAAACCTTGATTTTATTAAGATATGTTTAGAAAAAGGGGGGAAAGCAGATGATGTCATCGATTATGCGGTGCAGCTCAATGACCTGGATTTTTTTGATGACTTATTAAAAAACCATAAGGCAAATGCGAATGAAGCGTTAAAAGTGGCGGGCGAATCAGGTAAGATCAATTTGATTGAGATTGCACTGGTAAATGGCGGTAATGCAGATATTTTAATTGAAAAGGCGGTAAAAGACGGTGATCGGCGTTTGACCGAAATGCTGTTGAGCTATAAAGCGGATGCAACGAAAGCGCTTCAGATTGCAGTTGAAGAGAAAAACCTATCACTCGCCGAACTCGCAATTAAAAATGGTGCGAGTGTAAAAAAAGATAACTTAATTTCTACTGCTGTAGATGATCAAAATATGGGAATGGTCCGTTTGTTAATCCAAAATGGAGCAAAGGCCAGTGTGAAAGGGGTGGTGGATAGAAGTGTAAATGATAAAAATTACGAGCTTACAAAACTTTTAGTTGAAAATGGAGCGGATGCAAATGAGGGGATTGAAAAAGCAGTTAAAAGCGGAATGGATGAATTTTCTATTTTATTGTTAAACAACGGTGCCGATGGTGGAAAAAAGGGGCTTGTTGCTACTGCGAGTAAAGAAGGTAAAGATCAGCTCGTGGACGCAATGATAAAACATGGCGGAAGTCCTTCAGATGGTTTGCCGGAGGCGGTTAAAAATAACCACGTATCTACCGCTCGATTATTAATTCAAGCGGGTGCGGTAATTCACGATCCTGAATACCTCGCGCAAACTTTGGATAAAAATCAGGATGAATTAACGACGCTTTTGTTAGAAAAAGGAGCTCCTACTTCTTATGTATCTAAAAAAGGAGAAACCCTCCTTCATATCGCATGTTCAGAAGAAAATACAGATGCAGTGCGGATACTCATTCAGAAGGGATTGCAGGTAAATCAAGTAGATAGCGATGGAGATACTCCGCTTCATGCCGCAGTGCGTGGCGGGGGCGATAATTTGGATATCGTAAAACTACTCTTGGATCATGGAGCCGATATCAATGCCAAGAATAAAAAAGAGCAAACTCCTTTAAAAAGAGCTAAAGGAAAAAAAGTAGTAAAATTCCTCGAGGCTAAAGGAGCAATCGAGTAGGTAATATCGAATTTTCTTCCTTGATTTTGGTTTGTTTTTCGCTAAATTTGGGGCCAGAAAATGGAAATTTGAATAATAAAAAGTATCAATATGGCAAATTATGATCTAGTAGTAATTGGTAGTGGCCCCGGAGGGTACGTTGCGGCAATTCGCGCTAGCCAACTTGGAATGAAGGTAGGAGTAGTTGAAAAGGCTGAGTTGGGTGGTATTTGTTTGAATTGGGGATGTATACCCACCAAAGCATTGTTGAAAAGTGCCAATGTATTTGAATATATACAACACGCCGATTCCTATGGTATTAGTGTTAAGGGAGCATCCGCTGACCTTGATGCCATGGTGAAAAGAAGTAGAGGAGTTGCAGATGGAATGAGTAAAGGAATTCAATTCCTTTTCAAAAAAAATAAAATCGACCACATTCAAGGTTAC
>JAHEMU010000079.1 GCA_024643485.1 Cytophagales bacterium | reverse complement strand
CCATAGACGGTCTGAAAAGAACCGATGGTTGATGGAAAGGTTCCGCCTGCATAATGACTAGTAATACCACCTGCATATAGGTTTCCATGTTTATCGTAAGTGGCTGTACTTCCCCAATTATCGGCCGTCGCCCCTGAGTACGTACTAAAAATTAGAATTGGGTCCACCACCAATTCTTTGCCTTCAAAATCTCCAAAAATCTTATAGCTTATTTCATCACCCGCGACCATCACCTCGGCGCTCACTCTATTTTTCTCTTTTCCTTCTTGTACATACGCTAAGGGAATATCTTCAATCCATTCCCCAATACATGTGGTTAATTTTAAGTGCCCATTTTCTTTTTCAACAAGATCGAATCCTTCAGTTTTAAGCTTAAAATCAGCAAAACGAGCATTGGGTTTTACGATGAAATCATATTTTAACTGCAGTCCTTGACTATAGATTTTTAAATCAATTCCCGGTTCAATTTCTTTCAAAATCACTTCCCTATACCCATTTACATTTCGAACGGAAGAAGATTTTCCTTTGATGTAATTATATTTTGTCTCTGCCAGATTATTTTTCAAAATTCCATTGAGATGGTCTTTTGTACTAAATTGAATTTTAGTTGCCACACAGTTCACTAATTGACTGGTTCTTTTCTTAAATACCTCTGAGTCTTCTTCGTTGGGAAGTTCACAATAATTAAAAACAAAAGCATTTTTAGTAATAAATATGGTCCCCTCAGTCACAGAGGCTGCAAAAAGCACCTCCGAGGGATATTGTCCTTTATTTTCAATAAATATCAGATCTGCATTTTCAAAATTATTTGAAAAAGTACTTAAAAAGGAAAACAGAGTAAAAATTAGCACTCCAAATTTCATAATTCTCTTCTTAAAACTTCTAGAGGTGAATGATTCAATATACTTCTCGTATTCCACCACCCCACAAATACGGTTAATAAGGTAACAGTTAACCAAATATATATTAAACCTAGGATATCCGGTACAAAAATCACTTCAAATAAGTACAGGGATAGTCCCCATCCGGCTAATATGGCTAAACCTATGCCTACTAATCCGGCAAGTATTCCGAGGCTTATATATTCTACGACCGTAAGTGAAATTATTTGACGCTTACTAGCCCCCATTGTTCTCAATAATACATTTTCTTTCAGTCTGGCATATTTGCTATTCAACACGGCCCCGGCCAGCACAATCAATCCTGTTAGAATGCTAAAGAGAGCCATAAATTGAATGATAAAAGCCACTTTTTGGAAAAATTCGTCTATCGTTTTTAAAATCAATCTCAAATCGAGTAATGAGATATTAGGGAATTTGGCGACAATTTCTCTGGAATATTTGTCTGAAATTACTTGATTACTCACTCGTGTTGTCAATACATATATTTGGGGTGCTTCCTCTAATACATTTCCCGGAAAAACAAAAATAAAGTTAGGTGGATCCTGGGGCCAATCCACCTCTCGAATTCCACCAATTCTAGTTGAAATTGGAATACCTTGAACGTCAAAAACGACGGTATCGCCAAGCGCTAATCCGAGGTTTTCCTGCATCCCATTCGATATGGTCACCCAAATCTCATCTTCATTTCCTACTTTTTTAACTTGCTGAATTTCCCCTTCCAATAATTCTTCAGATGCATGCAAACTATCCCTATAGGTAACTCGATATTCTCTCGTTATCGCCCAATTTGGCACATCATCAGTGGTATCCTCCTGAATTTGTTGTACGCTTTTACCATTAATCTCTGCTAACCTACAGGTAATTATTGGCACAATTTGTTGTACGGGCAGTTGGTTGGAAGTGGTCAACTCAATTACTCCATCTTTTTGATGTGGTTGGATATCAAATAACACCGTATTGGATTGATTTTCGGATCCTACAAATTCAACTTGGTTTAATAAGCTATTTTGAACAATATTCATTGTCGCCATCAAAAATGCACCTAATCCAATGACCACCATGAGAACGGTTGTTTGATTATTTGGCCTAAATAAATTAGCCAAGCTTTGCCTGATAATAAATCCCGATTTGCGTGGAAAATACTTCTTAATTAATCGAATAAACAAAACTGAAAGGCCGTATAAACAGCCAAAGGCTACTGCCAACCCGAGGAAAAAATAGAGTCCGACCAACCAACTTTCCGACTGCCAAGCAGCAAATAGAAATGGGAATAAAACCATTAATATTCCAACGAAAAATCGCGATTTTGACCATTTTCGTTCTCCTTTAAAATCAATTCTCAAGGCATTTAATGGAGGTACAAATCGCACGTTCATCAACGGGACCACAGCAAACAAAGCCGAAATAATCATACCCATTAATATTCCTTCTATAAAGGTCAATGGGACGAAATAAACGTGGATATCGATCGGTAGGAAATTGGAAAGGATAAGAGGGAGTCCAAATTGAATCCCCACTCCTATTATTGCACCTAATACACTTCCAATGGTTCCAATAATGACAATTTGAATCAAATAGATATAAAAAGCCTGCCAACCTGAAACCCCTAGGCAACGCAGCACTGCTACCGATGTCTGCTTTTCCCTAGAATAAATATGTACTGAACTTGCAATTCCAATACATCCCAAAATAAGGGCTATAAAGGCTAATAAATTGAAGAACTTATACAAATTAGCGAGACCTTCTCCTAAGTTCTCCTTCCGACCGTCTACTGTTTCCAGTCGGTAGCCGTATTTTCTTAATTTAGGTTCTAGTGAATCTGCAAGGGTCAAAGCCTCTTCATCAGATGGAGTTTTAAAATACCTTTTATAATTTACTCTACTGCCAAATTGCACCAAACCAGTTGATTCAAGATAATCTAATGAGATATAAATGGAAGGTGTAAAAGAAGTAGAAACCACATTTCCACCAGGAATTTTGGTTACTTCCCCTTTTACATAAAAATTCATATTTCCAATTTTAATACTGTCTTCAGTACTTACATTGTATTGGTTCGCTAAGTTTTCATCGAGAATTGCGAACGGCCCACTGAAAATTTGAGGATATTGGTTGGGCGGTGAAGTTTCCACTTCCCCATAATAGGGGAAACCACCTTTTAATGCGACTACTCGAATTAACCTGGTTTGTCCGGAGTGATGGAAAAGCACCATCGATGCAAAGCTTGCCTCCTGAGATTGTGGCAACTGCAATGAATCGAAAAGGGAAAGTAATTCCGGTTCAAACTTTCGATTTGCATCGGCAACTAAATCTGCGCCAAGAAGCTCTTTTGCCTGTTGGTCAATATCAAAAAGTAAATTTTGATGAAATGAATTAATAGCAACCAATGCTGCAATTCCAATGATAATCGCCGAAATAAAAAGAAACAACCGCCCGGTATTATGCCTTGCATCACGCCAGGCCATTTTCCATATCCAAGGGTCAATCATTCCTTTGTTCTTTTTGATCTTTCCTCCTGAATCCATCAGTTCTTATCCTCCCTAATTATTTTACCACCTTTGATATTTAGGATTCTTCCGGTTTTTCGCGCCAATTCTAAATTATGGGTCACAAGTATTAGAGTCGTTCCAGACTCTTTGTTGATATTAAAAAGTAGATCAGAAACCATTGCCGCATTTTCTTCATCCAGATTCCCCGTAGGCTCGTCGGCAAACAGCAGTTCTGGTGAAGTAATAAAGGCGCGCGCTAAGGAAACACGTTGCTGTTCCCCTCCAGACAATTGCGAAGGGTAATGATGAGCACGATCGGCTAACCCCACGCGATCGAGCAACTCTTTCGCTTGCCTTTCCACTCCTTTCGCTCCTCTTAACTCCATCGGAATGGATACATTTTCAATAGCTGTAAGGGTGGGCAACAGTTGGAAATTTTGAAAGATAAAACCTGTATGTCTATTTCTAACCAACGCACGCTCGTCTTCCGACAAGTGGTTCAATCGATTGCCACAAATGCTTATTTCACCAGCACTCGGCACGTCCAACCCTGCACACAAACTCAATAAAGTCGTTTTACCGCTTCCGGAAGGGCCGACAATAGATAGTGTTTCGCCAGATTTCACTTCAAAAGAAACTTCCTGCAAAACAGTGAGCTCTCTTTCTCCAGATTTAAAATTTTTAATTAACTTATCGACTATTAGTATCTTCTCCATATTCATAAACTAAACTACTATAATACCGTTAAAATGTTTAAAGAGTTTATTTTAACGGTACAATTTTTGAGTTGGAGTAACTAAAAAAATAATGCATTATGATTTTAAAGACTTTAAGTTGGATAATATTTATTTTGACCTTTTCAATTCAAACGCCGGTTACGCGAATTGTATTTTATGGAGATAGCATTACTGCCGGTTATGGGGTAGATTTAAACGAGGCCTATCCAGCGGAAATCGAACGTATTCTCAAGAAAAAAGGGTATTCTGTGGAAGTAATCAATGCCGGTTCCAGCGGGGAAACCAGTGCGGGTGGAGTGACAAGAATAAACTGGATATTAAAAAAACCTGCTGATATATTTATACTTGAACTAGGGGGCAATGATGGGTTGAGGGGATTACCATTGTCTGAAACCAAGAAAAACCTTCAAACGATCCTGGATCAAGTAAAAACTAAAAACCCTAATACCAAATTAATTGTTGCTGGGATGGAAGTCCCTCCGAACCTTGGACAGGAATACACCGCTGAATTTAGAAACATTTTCCCTTCTTTGGCAAAAAACAACCAAGCATTGCTGATTCCTTTTATTTTGGAAAATGTGGGCGGCTATCCAGAATTAAACCAAACAGATGGAATTCATCCCAATGCGGCTGGTCACAAAAAGGTGGCAGAAAAGGTAGCTGGAATTATTGAAAAGATGTTATAATCTTTAAAATCAATATACATCCCATCTACCATCGAGGTAATATCGATATAAAACCGGATTTTGAATGGTATTTACTTTCAATTGTGATATCGGTATATCAAAAACAGACTTTCCGAAAGAAGTCAATATGCCCATGGCTTCCTGATTAATCCAACGAGTAGAAATATGATCGAAATTCAAATTGAGCAACCTATTTCGCAATGCACTTTCTTCCATATTTTTAGCGCCTAACACCCAACCCCATTCACCTAAAGTGGTCACTTGATTATGAAGCATTTGCGTAGAAAATCCAGCTTCATTCATGGTAATATCAATGCACCTAAATGCCATTTCAGCATAATAAGGAGAGCCTGCTTGTGTGATTAACTGTCCATTTGCTGTCAGGCGTTTATAACATAATTCATAAAATTCTTTGGAATACAACCTGTTTAACTCAACCGTTTTAGGGTCAGGTAAATCCACAATTATGACATCAAAAAAACGTTCATTCTTTTCCAAATAGTTGAATCCGTCAGTATTGATGATGGATACTTTCTCATTATTTAACGCATTTTCGTTCATTTCTGTAAGCAGTGGGTTGTTTTTACCCAAATCTGTCATTACTGGATCCAAATCCACCAAAACAATTTCTTCTACTGAAGGATATTTCAGAATTTCCCGTACAGCACCGCCATCTCCTCCCCCCATCACCATCACGCGTGAAGGCTGGCCCGACAAAGCCATCACTGGATGAACCAGTGGTTCGTGGTACATGTGTTCATCCAGACTACTCAATTGCTGATTTCCATTTATAAACAGCCAAAAATAAGCTTCATTTTTAGTGATGACAATCCGTTGATATTTAGACTGAGCACTGTACACTACTGGATCGCGGTATCGAGAGGACTCTCCGGATTCGACGATGCGCTGACCCGTGATAACGCCGACTATTAACATTGACAAGACTACTCCGGTCATCACAACCAAATTTCTTTTTATTTTGAAGGTATTAGATGAGAAGACGGCAACAATTAAGGTACATGCCACCAAAAAGTTTACACCGCCGAGAATAAATGGCGTATAGGTTAATCCGATATAAGGCAAACCGATAAAAGCAAAGAACATTCCACCAGCTAAACTTCCATAATAATCCTTTTCCATCACGCTGGAAACATTGATTCTGAGTTCTTCAAAACTTTCATTAAGACGAATTACCAATGGTATTTCCATCCCAATCAATAAGCCAATGAGAATACTTAATACATAGATGGCAATGCCATTTCCTTCAAAAGTTAAGAAGGCCCAGTAAGCAATTACTGATGAGAAGGCAGTGAGAAGAGATAAAACGAATTCGATTGTAATGAAGCTCATGAGTAAATCGCGGGTAAACCACTTACTAAGTCGGCTCCCAAGTCCCATGCTAAACAGCATGATACTTACAATCATGGTCCATTGAAATACTGAATCACCTAAAAAGTAGGTGGCTAAAGTAGATAAGACATACTCAGAAACAATCCCGGCTAATCCTGTCGCAAACAATGCCAATTTTAGAATACCGGAACGCATTTTCATCCAAAATAGGGGATTACAAAGCCCAAGTAATTAATACAGAACCACCAATATAGGCGAAGGCTTCAATTAATGAGGCTCCAATATTAGGATGCTCTTGATTTACGATTTCATCTGTTAGGTTTCGACCTGGGAGTAATATCTTATCTGTTATAAAACGAGATATTGGCAGAAAAACCAATCCAATGGCCACATCAAACCCAACATCTTCCAAGGTGATGATCCAACTTTCAAAATCATGCATCAGTGCAAATCGGATTAAATTTGCGATTGAAATTAACGCACCCGCAAAACCGATACCTACCGCTACATTATTTTTCTCAATATGTTCATGGATATCGTATGGAGTAATGGCATTATACACTAAAGATGTAATATAGAGTAAAAATTGCCCAAGAGCCCAGTAAAGTACTGCAGTAACTACAGGGCCACCAACTCCGAATCCTTCACCATGAATAGCACCCAAAATTATAAGACCCGTTGCAATACCGTTAGCGCCTTCAACTACCCCAGTCCCTACGTTTCTATCTTCAATAATTTCCTTCTTTACGCTAAATTTATTGAGAATCAGTTTATCATTGATGATGATACTTAGATTGAGCAAAACGATAGCAAGACCACCATACAATCCGATATTTATCAAATCCGCGACAAGACCCATTGATTCACCCATCACGGCTGCACCAATGGCCAATAATAGACCGACGAAATAGCCCACATAGGCAACGGAGAAAGCCAAATTGTCTTTCTCAACTAATTCATCCTGTACTTTGATAGATCGATGAAACAGTTGATAAACAACCTTTCCAACAAAAAATAAAATATAAGAAGCTACCAAATAAATAAAGGTAGCTAACAGTCCATCTAAAATGGTTGTAATATCCATAACTATCAGTTTAAATTATTTTCCAAAACCCCCACTGCTCGACCTTGAGCTACTACCACCTATTCGTGAGCTAGACCTAGAAGTTCTTCCACTTACTCTGCTTTTAAATGCTGTATTATTTCTACTCCAGGTGCTGTTTGGTCGGGCCGACTTATTATAAGCGCTATTGGTACCGTAATAATAACTTCCTCCAGACATAGGACCATAATACGGGCGTCCTGTTCCATAATAGCTACCACGATAGGTATCGTAATAAGAACGACGAACAGGGTAAGTCATCATATTAAACATGGAGCTCATGAACATATATTGACCATAAAAAGCCCAAAAACTTGATCCATTTCTTGTTTCCCAGTGTCCATAGCGAGGGTTTCCAACATAATTACTATATCCAGGGGGGGCTACTTCTTTTACTAACTTTCCATCTTCGCCTTTGTGTGCCAATTCCATCCCCATATTATCCTGATTGGTAGTAAAGGTTGTTTTTGATACTTGCATCCATTCGGTCACCGATTCCACAGGAATTGAATCCACTTGTTGAATGATTTTATATTGGTGAAAATAATCGTGAAAAAAAGTACCTGTGACATCCATATCATTGAGCACAATGGTAAAAACATCAGCCTTCATATCTCGAATGATATCATCCATTGGATTTTTCTGAAATTCAGGTTCACAAGATGATAAAGTACCTAGAAGAGCGAATAGAATTAATATTTTTTTCATTTGAATCATTTATTTTCCTCCGGGAATGATATTTTCAATATGGTAATCCTTGATAACGATTCCTGCCACTGCGTCCACGTTCCTCTCATCCCACTGTGTAATATTAACAATTTTTGATTCATCGGCATTGAGATATTCGAAAGAAAGCAATTCTTCCCACTCGTTATTTCCTTTGGTAATGTCATTGAAGTACCCCGCAGAATCCCCATCCAAATGGTAGGTTTCACCCTCGTAAATCAACGCAGAAGGAGCTTTTTTCTGATCGACGATTTGTTTTACCACGTCCCCTTCAATTTGTTTAAGTTTGATGGGTTTCATAATGGTTACGAATAAATCCCCGCGATTTTCGACTCCCAGATAAACCGTTTCGTCCCCAGCATCAAGTAAAAATTCATGGCTAAAATTTTCTTGTCCCCAATCGTATTCGTATTTTTCTTTTACTTGCCAGGTTTTCAAGTCATAATCCAACATAAACCCAACATTCAGATCTTTGATGGTTATGTTAGTAACATCGTATTCAGGCTCTTTTTCCTTCTTCTTTAAAAAATCAAATAATCCCATTTCAGTTTACTACGCGTTTAAATACATACATAATTGCGAGAATAAGCAGAATAATCATTCCAACTTTAAATAAAAAGCTAAAAAGAAAACCCAATAAAAAAATCAACACCACTAATCCGAGGATTGATTTAAACAAACTATCAAAATTGTTCATGTTATTAAATAAAAGAAGCACTTGTTACCTGAAGCAACAAGTGCTATTTCTTAAATTATTCTTTATCCAGACCAAGTTTAGCTTTTAAAGCAGCCAGGTCATCGGCGGCTTTAGATTCAGCACCACCCGCTTCAATTGCAGCGTCAATTTCATCATCAACACTTCTATGTTCGTTGGCGATATCACCATAAGATTCAGCTAGAGCTTCTTCCTGCTCCACTTTTTCTTTCATTCTTTCCAGCATTGCAGTGGTACTAGAACTATCAATATTGGCCAATTGTTTGTTCAATTTTGAAGTTGCGGTACTCACTTTCACTCGAGCCTTAAGCGTTTTTAATTCATTTTCATAATTGGAAATAGTAGATCTAATCTTCTTAACATTTCCTTCCAATTGATTCACACTGCCTTCGAAGCGTTCCATATCTGCTTTAGCTCTGGTCGATTGTTGAGAACATTCTTCCTTTTTAACTAATGCCTCGGAAGCCAAACGATCAGCTTCTGCAGCGTCTAAGTCACCACCTTGAGCTTTTTTAAGAAGCAACATGGCTTTATTTTCATAGTCTTTGGCCTTATTTTTATTGTTCTCAGCATCATTTCGGCTTCGAATAGCCATTGCTTTCACTTCTGCCAAAGCTTTTAAACTTTCATCCAAATCCTTTTTCAAATCGCGAATTCCTTGCTCCGTCATTTTAATAGGATCTTCCATTTTATCTATGGCGGAATGGGCTTCAGCTTGCCCTAATTTAAACATTCTGCTAAATATATTCATTGTCTTATTTTTTTGTGTTTG
>JAHEMU010000409.1 GCA_024643485.1 Cytophagales bacterium | reverse complement strand
GGTCAACCTACAAGATATTCACCTAAAAACTTCTCAATATCAATTGGGATTTAAGCCCGGTGGCGACAATAATGAAGTAATTATTTTTATATCAATCGCTATTTTAATTCTGATTATAGCCTCCATAAATTTCACTAACTTATCCATCGCTCGCTCAACTGAACGTGCAAAAGAAGTCGGAATTCGCAAAACACTTGGCTCAGATCAAAAACTCCTTGTCTCTCAATTTTTGTTTGAATCCGTATTTATTAGCCTTATTTCATTTCTAATTTCTTTAGGTCTCGCCTATCTACTACTGCCTGGATTTAATTCATTATTAAATAAACATTTGGCTTTTACGTTCCAATTTGAAAACATGATTTTCTTTACTGGAATAAGTATTTTAGTTGGAATTGCTGCAGGTTCTTATCCGGCGTTTTTCCTTTCTTCATTTAATATCATTTCTGTTCTTAAAGGTTCGAAAACCAAAGGAAAGGGCGGTAATTTATTGAGGAACGCATTAGTAACTATCCAATTCGCCATTTCTATAGTCCTCATTTTATGCACTCTAATTATTTCAGATCAGATTAAATTTATTAAAGACACTGAAATGGGCTTTAATAGGAAAAACATCTTGGTAGTGGAACGATCGCATTTATTGGAAAACTCCTATAAAAGTTTCATCGATGAGGTGGAAAAAATACCTTCCGTTAAAGGTGCCTCTGGTTCAAATGCTATTCCTGCCGGTCAATACTTTGGGGTACAATTTACCCCTCAAGGTTCCTCAGAAGCAATAACTACCAATGGATTTTTCATTGATGACACTTACTTTAACACCATTGATTTTGAATTATTGAAAGGTAGAACCTTCGGTAAAGAGGTCAATGATAGCTTGAATATTATTATCAACGAGCAAACAGCACTTTTATTAGATACTGATGAGCCAATTGGTTATAAATTAAGGAGTTTAAGTGGAAATCCCCCGCAAGAAAGAGAATACACAGTGATTGGCGTGGTAAAAGATTTCAATTATATGTCACTACGGGAAAAGATTAGCCCCTTCGTTCTCTTCAGTACTGAAGGAGTCAATTTCCAGAATAATTTTATTCCAAACTTCACTATCATACGATTTGAAGGTGATACACAAGAAACTGTTGCGCAGGTAGAGGCGGTTTGGAAAAATCTAGTAAATAAGGAACCTTTTAATTACACTTTTCTCGACTCCGAATTGAACCAAATGTATCAAAACGAACTAAATTCAGGGTTAAAACTTACCACTTTCTCCGTTTTAGCTATAATCATTGCCTGTATTGGTCTATTCGGACTTTCAGCATATACAACGAGCATGCGACGAAAGGAAATTGGAGTAAGAAAAGTACTGGGTTCTTCAGTCACTTCCATTATGGTTTTACTATCAAAGGAATTTTCAATATTAATACTGATTGCTTTCGTATTAGCGGTGCCTGTTAGTTGGTATTTTATGATTGAATGGCTCAATAATTTTGCCTATAAAACAAGTATCCATCCCATTAATATCGTGATTTCAGGTGTCCTTGCTATGTTAATTAGTTGGATTACTATTAGCTTTCAAACGCTTAGAGCTGCTTCGGCAAATCCGGTAGATTCACTGAAAGATGAATAAAAAAAGGGTGTCATTTCTGACACCCTTACATTCATTCTAAACTAAAATGAACCTATCATCTAGCTAATAATACGTAAATGTAAATAAATTGTTCTTATTTTAACCAATTTTTATTCTAATTTAACATTATTTTTTTCAATATCGGTGCGATTTGACCGCCTGAACAAATAATTTAACTTTCTCCGGATCGGTGTCTGGATACACACCGTGGCCTAAATTGGCAATATATCGGTCCTTTCCAAAGGTCGAAATCATCTCTTCCACCGCCTTAACAATGGTCGTTTCATCAGCATAAAGTAAACATGGATCAAAATTACCTTGCAAGGTCTTATTTTCCCCAACTAACTTCCTACTCAACACAGCATCCATTTGCCAATCTAATCCAATAGTTCGGCACGGAAGCTTTCCTAAATCTTCAAGTGAATTAAATGCTCCTTTAGAAAATACCGTCACTGGCACTTCGGTTATTTCCTTGCAAATCATTTCAATGTATTTTAAGGCGAATTCGCTGTACTGTTTTGCTGACAATACTCCTGCCCAAGAGTCGAATAACTGCACGATGTCCACCCCTGCCTTAATCTGTTCTTTAAGATAGTCGATGGTGGTAATAGTAACTTTTTCAAGTAATTGATGGGCAAGGGTTGGATTGGTGTATAACAACCCCCTAGGCTTTGAAAAGGTTTTACTTCCTCCACCTTCAATCATATAACAAAGAATGGTCCACGGCGCACCTGCAAATCCTATCACCGGAACACGGCCGGCTAATTCTTTTTTTACGATTTTAATGGCGTCGTATACGTAATTTAATTCAGGATTTCCTACGGTCAATTTTGCTACATCCGATGCGGATTGAATCGTATTCTCGAAATATGGCCCTTTTTTTTCCACCATTTGATATGGAAGTCCCATGGCCTCCGGAATTACCAAAATATCTGAAAAAATGATAGCGGCGTCTA
>JAHEMU010000408.1 GCA_024643485.1 Cytophagales bacterium | reverse complement strand
ATAAAAGGCAGAGTCGGTGTGAAATAAATCTACCTTAAATTCGGGGAAAAGCTAAAAAAAACTAAATTAAAGTTGTATTTTACGTTAAATTTTAATGTTATGGCCTTAATCAATTTAAAAGTAAATAAGCAGAATCTGCAAGTGGATGTAGACCCTCAAACACCCATTTTATGGGTTTTAAGAGATCATTTGCAGCTTGTAGGTACAAAATTTGGTTGTGGAATTGCTCAATGTGGTGCTTGTACTATACATATGGATGGTGTAGCAGTGAGGTCTTGTCAACTTCCCGTATCTAGTGTAGGAAATGCTGAGCTCACCACCATTGAAGGGTTATCTGAACTTGGAAATCACCCTCTTCAGAATGCATGGAAAGAACATGATGTGCCTCAATGTGGGTACTGCCAGTCTGGTCAAATCATGACTGCGGCGGCCTTTCTAAATAATAATCCGTCTCCAACCGATGAAGAAATTGAACTTGTAATGAATGGCAATTTATGCCGTTGTGGTACTTATTTACGGATTAAAGAAGCAATAAAAACAGCGTCAAAAACCATTTAATTTAACCCTCCAAACACATGAGCACATTGAATACTAATTTAGACAGAAGATCTTTCCTTAAGGTTTCTGCACTTGCAGGGGGAGGAATGATGTTGAGTTTCAGCTGGCTTGCGGGATGTAAACCTACACCTGAACAGGCTTTGCAATTACCCAAAGAATGGTTTGAACTTAATAGTTATATTAAAATTGGAGATAATGGCTTAGTAACCTTATTCTCTCCGAACCCTGAATTTGGTTCAAATGTTAAAACATCGATGCCCATGATCGTTGCAGATGAATTGGATGTTGATTGGAAAAATGTACAGGTAGAACAAGCGGATTTTTGGCCGGAACGTTTCAATCGCCAATTTACAGGTGGGAGTCAGGGAATTCGTCAAGGCTGGACACCCCTCAGAACTGCTGGAGCCACAGCTCGTAGGTTATTGATTGATGCGGCAGCGCAGAAATGGAACGTGCCAGCAAGTGAAATCACCACCGAGAATGGGACGCTAATACATGCTTCAAGCAATCAAAAGGCAGGTTATGGCGAACTTGCCTCCATTGCGGCTACTTTGCCGGTTCCCGAAGAAGTGCCTCTAAAAGATCTAAAAGACTTTAAAGTAATTGGCCATTCAAAAAAGAATGTCGATGCGCAAAAAATTGTTACTGGAAAGCCATTATTTGGAATGGATTATCAGGTAGAAGGAATGCGTTATGCTGCAATCGTTCACCCTCCGGCTTTCGGTATGAGGCTAAAATCTTTCGATGCAACCTCTGCACTTTCGATGGCGGGAATTCAAGATGTATTTAAAGTGGAACTTTTCAATGAAAGATATGCAAGGAATTTTTTCGATACCGCTACCTTTCCTGAAATAGTAGCAATAGTGGGTAATTCTACGTGGGAAGTAATGAATGCCAAAAAAGCGCTGCAGGTAGAGTGGGAAAAATCGCCCGAGACTAGTTTCGAAATAAATGGATTTGGAAATAAAATAACGGTTAAAGTTCCGGAAGGATTAGAAAATACCGCAGGGCATCGTTCGGCGATGGCTGAATATGCTGAAAAACCAGGCAATGTTTTACGAAAGGATGGCGATCCTGAAACAGCATTCAAAAATGCAGCTAAAATTCTTGAACGCACCTATTCAGCTCCTTTTCTAGCGCATAATACCATGGAGCCGATGAATTGTTTTGCGCATGTCACTGCCGAACAAGTCGAAATTTATGGACCCACACAAGCTCCTGAATTTATTGCAGGGACGTTGTCAGATCGCCTAGGTATTCCAAAAGAAAATATAAAAATCAAATTGGCCCGCATGGGTGGGGGTTTTGGTCGCCGTGCCTACAGTCACCACATGTTAGAGGCAGCTGTGATTTCACAAAAAATCAATGCCCCGGTTAAAATGATTTATACTCGGGAAGACGATATGACCTATGGAGTTTATCGGCCAACTTATTCAGCAACCTATCGTGCTGCTTTGGATGAAAACAATAATTTAACTGCGTTTCATGTTAAGGCAGGCGGAATACCTGAAAGTCCCATACATCCCAATCGGTTTCCGGCGGGAGCTATCGATAATTATTTAGCCGAAGGATGGCAAATTGAATCCAATATTACCATTGGTGCTTTTAGAGCCCCTCGTTCTAATTTTATTGCGAGCGCGGAGCAAAGTTTCTTGGATGAGTTATCTGAATTGATGGGTAAAGACCCACTTGAATTCAGGTTGGAATTACTGAAGCGAGCGGACACTAATCCGGTGGGAGAAAACAACGATTACGATGCGAAACGATATGCAGGAGTGTTAGAATTAGTAAGAGATAAATCAAATTGGAATACCCCACCATCTGGAGTTCATCGGGGAGTATCAGCATATTTTTGTCACAATTCATACGTTGCAGAGGTACTGGATACCGTTATAAAAGACAATAAACCAGTAGTCGCAAAAGTTTTTGCAGCCGTTGATTGCGGAATTGTCGTGAATCCGGATGCCGCGACCAACATGGGTGAAGGAGCCATAATTGATGGAATTGGTAATGCCTTTTTTGGA
>JAHEMU010000407.1 GCA_024643485.1 Cytophagales bacterium | reverse complement strand
CACTTAATCAGGATGAATTGCGTAGCCTTAAAAATTACGAAGATATTCCTATGTCATTGTATCGGTTAAACTATTTTAACGAGCTGGCTTTGAGGGACTACTATCCTGATCGTAATTCAAGAATACTGGATGAAATAAAAGTGAAAGGGAAGAAACCAAAGGAGGACGATGGGCATCCTAGAATTTATTCTATTCCGACAAATTCATTGCAAGTCACCATTAAAGATCTGAGTTATCAAAATATTTTTCAATATCTGCAAGGAAGAGTTGCAGGTCTGCAGATTAGTGGTGATCATGTGATGATACATGGCTGGTCGTCATTAACGGGTTCGAATGAACCTTTATATTTATTGGATGGCATGCCAATAACAAAAGAAATAGCTAGTACTATTGGAATGTCAGAAATTGATAAGATAGAAGTATTAAAAGGAAATGACGCTGCTATTTTTGGAAGCCGTGGCTCTTGTGGTGTAATTTCAATACTTTCGAAAAAAGCAGATTTTCACGTTTCTGAATCCAAAAAAGTACCTGGCACAATTATTAAGAGAATTAATGGCTTCGCTCCCTACCGTGAATTTTATTCACCCCGGTATAACAGCGATAATTTGCAATCAAAAATTCCGGATTACCGAACCACATTGTATTGGAAACCCGATGTGCAGCTGATTGATGGCCAGGCAATACTATCCTTTTTTACCTGCGATAACCTTTCCGACTATTCCATTTTTGTGGAAGGGATTTCAAGCAATGGACGGGTATGCCTGGGAGAAGCGAAGTTCGTGGTTGACTCGCACCGGGGTTCTGAAGAATAGTGAAATTCAATTTAATTGAAATGAGTTACAGGTTACTTTTAGGTTTGATTTTTCTATTTTTGGCACAAAATTCTATTGCTCAAAATATTAATGAATATTTTGAAGATCAAGCGTCCCCCTCTGTTCAAAAATTATATTTGCACACTGACCGTGAGTTTTATTTTCTGAACGACACTTTGTGGTTTGCAGCTTATCTGTTAAACGGAAATAACAATTATCCGGTTCAGGAGAATTGCAATCTTTATCTTGAACTAATAAGTGATGATGGTCAAATTGTCGTTCATGAGATTTTTCCAATGCAACATGGGTTTGGGCAGGGTTTTCTTTTCTTTAATCAATCTTTAGTCAGGGAAGGAAACTTTACACTTCGGGCCTACAACAACGTAATATCAAATTATGACGAGGACTTTTACTTTCACAAAAAAATAAAAATTAGTGCTTCAAAAAATCAGATAGAGGTTCAGACACAGAAAGACAAGAAATCAGAAAAAAGGAATTTAAACATCGAATTCTTTCCCGAGGGTGGATTCTTGCTTTCCGCTTATGTAAACAAAGTTGCATTTCAGATTACAGGATTGGAAAATGACAATCTGGAAGCATCTGGTGAAGTCCTTGATGACACGGGTTTAGTTGTTGCCACTTTTTCCAGTGTTTATAAGGGGATGGGAAAGCTTTATTTTATACCCCAAAGCAATTCTGAATATCATGTGAAATTGAATGGATATGTTAAGAAGACATGGAAAATGCCTTTGGCTCGAACACAGGGAGCGAAAATATCAGCTACTTTGGTTACAAAGGATTATGTGAATATAGGCATAGTTCATTCTGATTCTCTTTTGGATAATTATTATTTGGTTATTATGAATCGCGGTTTTGGTCTTTTTTCAGTGAATATTAATGCAGGAATGCTAAATAAGACCATCACTCTAAATCGAGAATATCTAGGTGAAGGAATTAATCGTGTTGTTCTTCTAAATAAAGATTTAGAACCAGTTTCAGAACGTTTGGTTTACATGGAGAATGACGGAACAGTTAATCTCGATTTAATAGTGAAGAGTGATACCCTTCAAACAAGAGAAGAAGTGTTTCTTAAAATTGATGGAAAGAAGCATTTCAAAAAGGATGAAGATGCAGTTTTATCTCTGGTGGTTGTGAATAATAATGCTTTAAATTCGAAAGGAATCACTCAGAACATAAAAACATACTTGTTAATTGATTCTGAACTCAAGGGCTCGGTTGGAGACCCGGCTGACTATTTTCGTGATGATTCTATTAAATCGCTTGAGAAATTGGATCTTCTTATGTTAATAAATGGTTGGTCGAATTACATTTGGAATCAACATTCGAATGCAAATATTAAAACCGATAATCTTGAGTTTGGATTAAATTTTAAAGGAACAATATTCAACAATTCCGGAAGACGTACATTGTCAGATGCTGAAGTTTTAATGGGATTCAATAATAATGATGTTTCTCAGTTACATTTTACAAATACGAATGAAAAAGGAAAATTTAAATTTGAAAATATATTTTTTACCGATACAGCACTGGTATTTTTCCAGGGCTTGAACAAAAAGGGTCAGCCCTGGACTTCTCTCGAAATTGAACCTGTAACAAATCCATCTCCACTTAATCAGGATGAATTGCGTAACCTTAAAAATTACGAAGATATTCCTATGTCATTGTATCGGTTAAACTATTTTAACGAGCTGGCTTTGAGGGACTACTATCCTGATCGTAATTCAAGAATACTGGATGAAATAAAAGTGAA
>JAHEMU010000078.1 GCA_024643485.1 Cytophagales bacterium | reverse complement strand
ATAGACCCCATGGATGTTAGTTCCATCAGATAAGCAAACCGTATAATCAGAAAAGGACCTGCATTTAATAAGCCCGCGTGAAGTAACGCTGAGACAGGAGTTGGAGATTCCATCACATCTAAAAGCCAACCATGAAATGGAATTTGCACTGATTTCACTACAGCAGCCAATACTATAAATATACCGGCTAATTCAAGATTTATTGGAATCTGATCTGATGCGACTAATTTTAAACCTTGAAAAATTATTTCGAGATCAAAACTTCCAAATTCAACATATAAGAGAACTATAGCTATTAATAATGCAGAATCGCTAATTCTGGCAACTATAAATTTCTTAATTACTGCGCGCTTTGCTTCAATTCGTTCTTTATAATATAATATAAGATTTTGCAGACTAATACTTGTCGCTATCCACATGGCGAACAATGTGATCAAATTCCCGGAAAGTATCATTAATTGCACAAAGGCAATCGTTAATAATAATCGTTTAATAAAAACAGACTGGTTATATTCTCCCTGAAGATAGGTTTGGCTAAATCGCAACACTACAAATCCTATCACAGATACCATTAAATACATGGTGGCACTTAATGTATCTAGGCGCAAAAGGGCTCCCAATGCTTCTGTATTTAATACAATTAAATGATTTATATTGGCAGACAATAAATAAAGCAAGGTACCCAGAGCACCGAATATATTTAAGTTTAGTCCAAATTTTCCAAAATCAATGGACCACTTAGCCGAAGTAATAAAGATTGTTATTAATAAAATTACTAACATTATCACTGGCATCAGAGCACTAACAATCAATAGGTTTGGAATCATTTCTATTTATTTTTTTTACAAACTTAAAGACTTATTTTTATAAGTTTTTATTTATATTTGTAATGATAATTATAAATATTATTTATGAATTACACATTAAATCAGCTTCGGGTGTTTCTTAAAATAGTTGAAACGAGGAGTATTACGAGAGCAGCAGAAGAGCTTTTCATGACACAGCCAGCGGTATCAATACAGCTAAAAAATTTTCAAGAGCAGTTTGACATTCCTTTAACTGAATTAAAGGGCAGGAATATTCAGATAACTGATTTTGGTATCGAAATCGCACTAATAACAGAAAAGGCATTAGATCAACTTCAGAATTTGCAGTATAAAACCAAAGATTACAAAGGTTTTATTACGGGTAAATTAAAAATTTCATCAGCATCCACAGGAAAATACCTCATACCCTTTTTCCTTTCCTCATTTTTAGAAAGCCATACTGGTATTGATCTGGTGCTGGATGTCACGAACAAAACCAAAGTTTTGAAATCGTTAAGAAACAAAGAAATTGAATTTGCTGTAGTTTCCGTTTTGCCAGAAGGTATTGACGTTGAAGAAGAGATACTTATTGCGAACAAATTATACTTAGTCAGTAAATCATCCGAAACCAGCAAAACTAAACCATTGATATTTCGTGAAAAGGGCTCGGCCACCCGAATGGAGATGGAGAATTATTTCAGTAAAAAACGCAATAAGGAAAAAGGTCGATTAGAATTGACATCAAATGAGGCTGTCAAACAAGCGGTTATTGCAGGAATTGGGAGTTCTATTTTACCGTTAATTGGCATTAAAAATGAATTATTAAACAAATCACTCCAAATTATTCCAAAAAAAGATCTACCAATCATAACTCAATGGCGATTAATTTGGCTTAAAAACAAAAAATTAACTCCTGTTGCTGATGAGTTCCTTAGATTCATCAAAGAACAGAAGCAACAGATTTTAAAAGATGAGTTTTCTTGGTATGTTAATACAAATTGAGAATACAAAAACAATTTGAATGGCAGAACCTGAGGCAGAAAAACCCACTTCCGTTTGGGGTAAGTTTATGTATTGGTTAAATAATTAGCCGACCTTACATTTTACTTTCTTTCTACAAATCAATTTATCTTCTGATAAACATATTGATAATACACATAGTCTCTGTTTTTTAAAAAAGTATGTATTTTTGAACCTGATACCCCGGCAAACTGCACAAAAATATTTTTAATCCAACCTGGCACAAATTGTTGTATACGTTGCCTTTTAATTGTATCCTCCTGTTCGATTGCCTTAATCACATTATTAGTAATATCCGTTTCATCAATCAATTTCAATCCACAAGAATCTAGCTGAGAAGTCAATAATTTAAACCCTTTTTGATCTCTAAAATCCGTTAAAAGTAGGTATCCATTGGGCTTCAGCACACGTTTCACTTCTGCTAAAAAATTATCTACCGATCCGTATGCATGGGATGATTCTACATTAATCACTAAATCAAATGTCCCGTTTTTAACGGGCATTTTTTCAGAATTACCTTCAACATATTTTAGGTTATCGCGCTTAAAGTTTTTGTTACAGAATATAACAGCTTCCTCCGCCAAATCCATTCCAGTTACCTGCATAGATTGAAAATGGCTGGCAATAAAATGGGAACCCCCACCCCTACCGGAACCTACTTCCAGAATAGATTTTGATTGAAAATCGACCTTCTGAAGTAAAGAATGATATAATTGAATGGAATACCGGTTTATTTCCTCCTGTTCTGCAAGTGTAATATTATTTTGATCATTTTCATTTGCGTAACCATAATTCATAAAGGTCCATTTTTCGGAATTCATATTTCTGGCCATGTAGTTATATACATGCTTCCAAATAAAACGACGAAACCAAGAGAAATTGGTGAGGAATGGAAATATTCTAGTTATCATATTTGTGACTTAAATATCTTCTAAAATATGGAATAATGTGCGGAAAGTAGAATTTGAAATTCTTCTTTTTGATTTAGACAAAAAAAAATCCCACCATATGGTGGGATTTTTTTTCGAGCCCCCTATCGGGATCGAACCAATGACCTACTGATTACAAGTCAGTTGCTCTACCAGCTGAGCTAAGGGGGCAATTTACCTGAGGTCTTTCCCTCAAAGCGTGTGCAAAAGTATGATTGTCTTTCTTATTTACAAAAACATTTTAAAAAAAAATTCAAAATTTATTCGTCATCAACTCCGTCCGACCCAAAATTAATTTCTCGGGTAGTTACACCAATGTGCATTAGGGCATCTCCTTGAAAAACAATGGGGTTATTATTCAACCCAATAACATATCCTGAAACAGGAGATTTTACACTTATTTTAAAGTCGCCGAATGTATCTGTGATGTACCCAACGACTTGATTTTTAAGAATGGATTGTCCACTATCCACAATCGGATTAAACAATCCTGAGTTTCTTGCCCTTACCCAGCTACTTCCGCGAATTATCACATTATCATTAAATGACTTTCCGGGATCTTCAATCATACCCAAATGTGCCATGACGCGCCGAGCGCCTTCCATTCCTTGAATAATAGCGTATTCATCGAATCTGGCAGATTCCCCACCCTCGTAAACCAAGATCTTTTTGCCCATCTTTCCAGCGGTTTGCCTTAAAGATTTGGCCCTGTATGGTGAATTCAATGTAAAAGGTGCATGAAATGCCTCCGCTAATTGCAAATTCTCTTCATCTTGAAAGGTACATCGCACTTGAGGGTAATTGGTACGTTGAGCACCACCCGTGTGAAAATCAATTCCGTAATCAATTAAAGGAAGGATGTGATTGGTGATATAATGAGCTAATCGAGACGCCAAAGAGCCGTTTTTATTACCTGGGAAGGATCTGTTCACGTCTTTTCCGTCGGGTAACATACGACTGAAAAAGATAAAACCATAGATATTTAATATTGGAACACAAATGACGGTCCCTCGATCTGGTCGGTTCCATCCTTTTTCCATGGTCCTTCTGACAATCTCAATTCCGTTTATTTCATCCCCATGTAAACCGCCCATTAATAATAATACAGGGCCGTCGTGGATTGAACGACTAACGGTAATTGAAATATTTATCGAAGAATGAGAGGGTAACTTAGCTATATTGATTGTTATGCGTTTTTCCTCTCCGGGTAAAATACGCTCACCATTCAGTTTTATTTCTCTCATTTCATCAGGCCTTTACCTTGTCTTTTGGTAACCGCTTTTTCTTTAAAGAACTTTCAATGTATTCGATAATTTTACCAGCAATATCCACTCCGGTTGCGGCTTCAATCCCCTCTAATCCAGGGCTGCTATTCACTTCTAAAACCATCGGGCCGCGAGAAGAACTAATCATATCTACACCAGCTACTGCCAGCCCCATGGCCTTGGCGGCTTTTAAGGCTATTGCTTTTTCCGCTCGAGAAAGTTTAATCACATTTGCGGAACCTCCACGGTGCAAATTCGATCTGAAATCACCTTCTTTACCTTGGCGTTTCATTGCACCTACTACTTCTCCATTTACAATAAATGCGCGAATATCAGCACCGCCTGCTTCTTCGATAAACTCTTGAAGAATTACTCGAGTTTTCAAACTAGCGAATGCTTCAATTACAGACCTGGCAGCTTTATTGGTCTCTGCTAAAACGACACCTAACCCCTGTGTACCTTCCAATAATTTGATTACTACAGGAGCACTTCCAATATGCTTCAATAATACATTACCCTCTTTTGCGTAGTTAGTAAATGCGGTTTTCGGCATTGGTATTTTTTGTCGCGATAAAATCTGAAGACTTCGCAGTTTATCCCTAGAACGCGTAATTGCAAGAGAATCTAAAACACTAAAGACTTTCATCATTTCAAAATGACGCACAACAGCAGTTCCATAAAAGGTCACGGAAGCTCCAATTCTAGGTATTATAGCATGAATTCCCTTAATTCGATGTCCATCATAATAAATGGAAGGACCGTCATCATCCATTATAATGTCACACTTTAAATGATCGAGAACAACGGCTTCATGGCCTCTGGTGCGAATGGCTTCTACCAACCGTTTAGTTGAATACAATCTTGAATTCCTGGATAATACTGCTATTTTCATAAATACTTTTTAATTGCTTTTGCTGACAAATTTTTTCGCGATACGTCAACAATAAATCGCTTTCTTAGAAATGTACGCCCTAAAAGAGCCGGAAACTTCATGTCCGTTCTGTCGGTGAGAGAAAATTCCTCGTCATACACTTTGCCAAATATTTTTACTTGAGTAACTACTGTGTACCTTTCCTCTGGCACACCGTTTGAACTTTTTACTACTTTAATTCCAAATACATGTGAATGGAAATATTGATTATCGTATTCAGGGTGGTCGGGGTCTAGAATTTGGAATCGCAATAACTCGACACCATCCTCTAAAATTACTTCCATATGATGACAGTGTAAGGAAGAACCGTATGCGCCAGTATCAATTTTCACATCAAGACCGTCCACGTTAAACTCAGGCAAACTTATCTTGTCTGACCTGCCAATTAATAAACGCTCTCCCATTTTTACAATATACTAAATTTTAAAGATTTTTCCAGTAAGAATCCTCATTATCGTCGTCCGTACGGGATAGAAATTTAAGCATTTCTTTATTAATATTTACTGTCAAAACTTGATCCAGAGTTTCCACCAATACTGAGAATTTATCTTCATTAAATTCTCTAGTCAGGACGCCTATCATTCCCCTTAACGGGCCACCCATAACCTCCACTCGATCGCCTTTCTTCAAAAATTCAGCATCATTGGTTTCGACCAATAGGCCTGTTTCTAAAAATCGTTGAATCATCTCCAAATGCTCCTGTCTCAAAACAGCGGGCTTCCCATTATGTCTAATATTCCAGGCCATTCCAGGCACTTTAAGTATATCTGCAATACTGGATTCTAAATCGTAAACAAAAATGTAAGAATTAAAGAGAGGTACTTCTACTTTCTTTTTCCTATCACTCCACTGCTTAATCACTGTTTGAAGAGGTAAATAAGGTTCGAACCCAAATTTCACTAGGTATTCTTGTACTTTTTTCTCCGCCCTTGGTTTGGTATAAAATACCAGCCACTTTTTTTCCACCATCACTCGGTTTTTCTGCTTTTTTACAATTCGATATAAAAGTAATGTATTGAATGAATATTCTGAACCTATTTTTCTTTTTTGATAAAAATCTATGAGATTTAATTACGACTATTTAATTGCTCAATCATTTATTACTTTTGTTCAATGAAAAATATAGAATCTGAAGAGGACATCCGATTATTAGTAGACTCTTTTTATGAAAAAGCCATGAAAGATGAAGTAATTGGATATATCTTCACTGATATTGCCAAAATTTCTTTGGAACATCACCTCCCTATTTTATATCAATTCTGGAGTTCTGTGTTGTTGGGTACTTCAAACTATCAAGGTAATCCAATGGGGGCCCATATACAACTTGCTGAAAAAGAACCCCTGACTAAAAATCATTTCGATCGATGGCTAACGTTATGGGTGGAAACAGTTGATCAATTATTTGAGGGTAACGCTGCAATGGAGGCAAAACAACGCGCTAAAAATATTGCCGGACTCATGCTATATAAGGTGAATGAAATAACAAAAAAGGGCAACTGATTTCAGCTGCCCTTTTTTATATTAATTGGTATGACCTATTTTCTTGGAGTATCTCTATTCATCTCCAAAATATCCGTGTCCTTTTTATAATCACCTAAAAGGTGTTCTGAGAAATAATCCACTTGCATCCAAAAGAAGTATTCACTCATATTTCCATATCCGTGGCGTTGACCAGGGAAATTAAAAAAATCAAACCGTTTATTAGCTTTGATTAAGGCATTCGCTACCCGTATGGTATTGGCAGGATGCACATTATTATCAATATCACCAGTGGTAATCAATAATTTACCTTTCAAGTTACCAGCTAATTCAGGATTGGTATCGATATCATAAATGAACTCCACTTCTCCTTTATCATTTACTTTTTCATCCACTCCATGATGAATTTCACTCCACCAACGATTGTATACATTGTTGTCGTGATTTCCCGAAGAAGAAACAGCCACTTTAAAGAAATCAGGATAGACTAACATTGCTGCGGTAGACATAAATCCTCCTCCGCTGTGTCCAAATATCCCTACACGATTGATGTCAATATAAGAATATCGATCTGCAAGCTGCTCAGCACCATATTTTTTATCAGCCAATCCATAATCTCTCAAATTGCCGTAACCGTAGTTGTGATACCATTTACTCCGATCAGGATGTCCTCCTCTATTTCCTAAAGTAACGACGATAAAACCCACCTGAGCTAATCTATCCGTTCTTCCCATACTCGCAGAAAACGATTTATTTACCGCTTCTGTTTGTGGCCCTGGATAAACGTACTCAATAATAGGATATTGATGTGTTGAATCGAAATCAAACGGCTTATACATGACTCCATATATATCTGTGATACCGTCTGCTGCTTTTACTTTGAATGGTTCTGGGAATTCATATCCACTTTCAAATAATTTTGACAAATCAGCGGATTCTAATTCCATTATCACACTTCCTTTGCTATCACGTAGTTGGGATTTGGGTACGGTGTTTACCCTACTAAAATTACTTACAATATAGGTTCCATTGTTACTTGCGTCTATATCGTGGTTAAAATTACCAGGATTAAGCAATTTCATTCCACTTCCGTCGATTCCTATACGATAAGTATGATAGTAATAAGGATCTTCCCCTTTTTCACGGCCATTTGCAGTGAAATACAGGGTGTTTGTTTTGGAATCAAAAGCTTCTACACTTTTAGTGTGAAATGGTCCTGAAGTAATTTGTCGGATCATCTTTCCATTCAAATCATATAAATAGAAATGTCCCCATCCATCTTGCTGAGACCACCATACAATTTGCGACTCATTATTCACAAAAATTGGTGATGGCATACCCCATTCTATATAGGTATTCAAACGCTCTTCCAACAACACTTTTACTTCACCAGAATTCACGTCTGCCACACATAAATCCATCCGCTTTGCATCCCTGCTTAAGCGAGAAAAATAGAGCTTATCCGAAGACTTCGACAGCCAGTAACTGAAACGGTAATCGTCATCACGAGTGGTTTTATCAGTCATTGCACTGTAAATACCTATCGCTTGGTCTGGGAATGCTTTTGCATCAATAACCTTCTTTTCTTTTGAATCAAAGTCAAATACCAATAACTCATCTATTGGAGCCTCTTTTTCACCAGGCATTTGATATTTATACGTTTCTAATGTAGGACGAGGAGTAGCTACTGAATTAATAACCCATAAATCTTTAACATTACGATCGTCTGATCTTGTTAAAGCAAATTTCTTAGAATTGGGTGAAAACAAGATAAACCCTGGACTCTTTCTCTTGTCTTTGTTTTTCTCAACATCTACATTTGTTTCGCCCCTTCCGCTTCCGTAGCTATAATTTTCTTCGCCATCGGTGGTTAATTGATTTTCAACTATCGTAGAATCCTTTTCATTTTTAAGGGCTTTTTGATAATCTTCCCACGACATCCAAAACAAATTATGCTGTTTTGCAAATAATACATATTCCTTATTAGGCGCTACTCGTGCCCAATTCTTATCGTCTTCTGGTGCCTTATAATCTGACAATAATTCAAGTCGCTGGGTAGAAAGTGTATATTTGAAATACCAAGTTTTAGCTTCCATTTTTGGTTTGCCTCCTGGTTTTTTCTTTTCTTGGGAATCACCGTCCTCTTTCACTTCTTCTTCGACTAATTCACTCTTTACCCCAAACCTTATTGCGGTTTGGTTTTCAATAAATTCAAATTTTGAAATTCCTAAATGTTGAGCGTCGTATGGATCACCAGTTAGTCTCGACATTTGTGCCGCCATGTTTACATTATCAAATAACGGCGATTTTGTCCTTCGAGCAGCGTCTACTAGCCAATATGTTTCACCCTCACTAGTTCGGTAACTGTACCAAAATTGAGTGCCGTTTTTAAGCCAATGTGGATCGACCGACGTAGAAAAAACCATATTTCTGACTCTTTCTGAAGAATATTTTGCTGCTGCATCATAGTTCGCTTTCTGATGGAGGGTTTGTGACATCCCCATAAGCGCAGCAAAAACGAATAATAAAGTAAAAGAATATTTCATTTCATTAAGAGTTAAAATCTTATAGTGCATGAAGTTACTAAAAAAAAACTTCCAACTTTCTATTTTTAAAGGAACGGAAAATAAGTGCTTTTATCGGAAATCAACCCCATTATCAGTAACTCCATTAAGAAGCCAATCCCTTCTTATCAAAATTAATTATTGAAAGTACTTGGAATTGATTAACTAATCTTTTAGTTTTATAATTAAATCCTTAGTTATGAGAGAATTAACACGAGCCGAAGACGAGATTATGCAAATATTATGGCGATTAAAAAGCGCCTATGTAAAGGACATCGTAGATGAAATGCCTGAACCAAAACCTGCATATAATACGGTCAGTACAATCATTCGTATTTTAGTGAAAAAAGAGTTTGTTTCCTACAAAGCGCATGGAAAAACGCATGAATATTTTCCTGCAGTACCTAAGGCTTCGTATAGCAAATACTATTTGGATAATTTTGTGACGCGGTATTTCAGTGGCTCTTTTGAAAATATGGTTTCTTTTTTCGCAAAAGAAAAAAACTTATCTA
>JAHEMU010000077.1 GCA_024643485.1 Cytophagales bacterium | reverse complement strand
CCACATAGTAGGGGACATTTCAAGTACCTGTGATAATATGGCGGTTTTAGACAAGGGGAAAGTGGTATATGCAGGTTCTCCTATAGATTTAGTAAACCTTTCGAAAGGAAAAGTGTGGCAAGTGGAAGTGGACCAAAAGCAGTTTGATGAATTAAAAGAACACTACCACATTATCAACACCATTCCTTCTGAGAAGGGCTGGATGGTGGAACTAGTAGCGGATGAGATTAATGGCTTTACTGCTACCGAAGTTGTGCCAAACCTGGAACATGCCTATGTGTATTTCGTTGAGTATCTCTCCACAAAATCAAATGTGGCAATATGAATGGGTTAAAAACGATATGGATCATCGCACGTTTTGAACTGAAAACCTTATTCAGAAGCTGGTTCTTTAGAATATTGAGTATCATCGGCTTATTCATTCTAACGGTGTTTAATCTGGTGATTTTAGTCGATGATAGCTCGAACTGGGAATTCATGGCAATTCCTGCCGTTCTTCCTTATGTCAACATGATTATTCTCAATATTGCACAATCCATCATTGTCGCTTTTATCGCAACGGAATTTCTAAAAAGAGATAAAAAACTAGATACAACGGAAGTAATATACATTCGATCCATGTCAAATGGTGAATATGTTTTAGGCAAAACACTTGGCACATTAATGCTCTTTTTAATCCTGAATGTATTAGTGTTATCCTTTGGGATGCTTATTAATTTTTTAATGGATGACGTTGCCATTGATTTTATTTCCTATGTATTATATCCGCTTTTAATTTCTATTCCCACTTTAATTTTCATCATTGGTCTGTCGTATATTTTGATGTTACTCATTAAAAATCAGGCAGTTACTTTCGTTATTTTATTAGGATACTTTTTTGTGGCGTTATTCTATTTCGATAGTAAATTCAATTACGCGCTCAATTTTGTAGCCAATACACTACCGATGTTTAAGTCGGAAATGGCAGGAATGCCCAACTGGAATGGGATTCTTCAGCATCGGTTGGGCTATTTGTTCTTGGGAATTGGTCTTAATTTTTTGACAGTTTTACTGATTTCCCGACTGGAACAATCTAAAAAAATGAGTTGGTCTAGTGGAATAATTTCTATTTCATCGATGCTTATAGGATTCGGATTATTGACTGCTTATATACTTGATGATTTTCAGTTAAAATCGGAAAGAGAACTTTTGAAGGGTATTCAGAAGGAATATATAATGAAAGACAATCCGGAAATTCAATCAACAAAACTGGAGATTACACACCTTGAAAGTGAAATACGTGGAACTGCGAATCTCGAATTAAGTAATGACGCCGATCTGAATTCGTTTTATATTATTTTGAATCCGGGATTAAAAATTGAATCAATAAAATTGGACGGTTCTGATGTGACTTTCACAAGAAATGCCATGGTAGTGGAAATTCCTCAAACTATTGTGGCGAACAAAAAGTACACTATGGAAGTGATATACCAAGGTACTATAGACGATCGGATGATGTACCTGGATATTGATCAAGAAACGTTGGATATTATTAACCGAATAGAAATGTTTAACCTCGCAAAGGAATATTTTTATTTATCTCCTAACTATGTATTGTTAACCCGAGAGGCCAGTTGGTATCCTACAACCCGCATCCCTTTTAGCAAGGAAGCGGGAATCATGACTCCCGTTCAGTTTGGACTATTCGACCTAACCGTACATACCAAGGAGGGTTTCCTGCCTATTTCGCAGGGAAAAAGATCAAATGTATCGAGTAATGAATATCAATTTATCCCCGAGCAGCCATTGTCTCAAATATCTTTGGCCATTGGTTTATATGAAGAAAGAACCATCAAGGTGGATAGCATTGATTATCACTTGGTAATGCAAAAAGGACATTTTTATTTCGATAGCCAGTTTGAACTTTTAAAAGACACCCTTCCTAAATTAATAACTGAGGTGAAAAATGACTTTGAATTGGAGTTGGGAATTAATTACCCTTTCAAACGATTTTCTATCGTGGAAGTTCCAGCCCAATTTGTCTCCTATCCAAGAATTTTTACCGATGCTCGTGAGTATATGCAACCGGAAATGTCGTTCGTTCATGAAAAGGGCATTGGAATAGAAAATGCTGATTTCGTTTCAAGAAAAAAACGGATGGCAGATCAAAATAAAGAAAATGGCAGCGAACTTACCGAAATGGAATTAGAATCTAAGGTACTAACGCAGTTCTTTACAAATACCATAACCGTTTCAAGAAATAGGAACGTTTGGAGGCGTGATGGGGAAGAATACATTTATAGAGAAACCTATTCTGTTTTTCCCAATTATTATAGCTATTCTAATTTTATACAAGCCGATGATTGGGCGTTTTTCAATAAGGCCTTTGAAGGATACTTGTGGAAAAAAGTGGCACCTGAAAGTGAATTTAGAGTTTTTTCTGCACTGACTCCTATTGAAAAAGCCAATCAAAAATTAATGAAGGAACCATTGAATACTATCATAGGAAATGAAGCCCTTTCCCTGGCGAACCAAGCTATTTTGAATAAAGGGGTGTTTTTAATTTCTGGATTGCAAGCAAAAATGGGGGTTGATCAATTTAATAGTTCTTTAGCCAAAATGATTAGTGAGAATAGATTTAAAACAACCACCATCAAAAATTTAAATAATTACTTTACTTCCTCCGATTCTAGTTCCATGGAACAAAGTTTGAAAGAGGTTTTAATTGCAAAAGAGTTACCTGCCTTTAAAATTGGATCGGCCATGTCCTTTAAATTTATTGAAGGAAATCGCACCAAATATCAAGTTAGATTTACGGTTGAAAATACCTCAAATGTAGAGGGTATTATATCTGCGACTATTCAAGGGTCGGCTGAAAATAGTGGTGGATCCAATAGATCGAGGTTCTCTTTCAACAATGAGGATGGGGAACATTTGGTAAACGAAAGGCTAATTGTAGTTAAAAATGGTCAAAAGAAAGAAATCAGTATTCTGGCAACAGAAGAGCCACGAACCCTTTCCATCAATACCTTTGTTTCTATTAATTTACCCAGTAGCCTGTCCTTACAAATTGAAGACCCGAAAGAAACATCATTGATTCGTGAAGAATATGAGCGAGTGCTGATTCCGGAAGTAGAGGATAAAAATCAATATGAATTTGTAGTTGATGATTTGGACCCAGGCTTCAGCATAACTCAGGGAATAGCCGACACACCACTTCGAGCATGGATTCGAGGCGAGCAAGTGGAGGAAGAAGAATACGAAGCATTAAATTGGAGAGCTCCTCGACAATGGAAAAAAACCATCTCCTCCTTTGCTTATGGAAATGAAATTAAATCAGCAAGATTTATAGGTACCGGGGAAGGCAATCAACTTGCTACTTGGAAATCAGAGCTCAATGGAAGCGGGTATTACGATGTATTTGTTTACATCAATACACGAATCAATCCTTTTGTGTTTGGTGACCAAAGTAAAGAAAATTATCAATACAGAATTTATACTTCTGAAGGGGTCGAGGAGGTAGAAGTGATTACAGGCGATGCTGAGCCCGGGTGGAATAACCTTGGTTCGTATTTCTTCGATGAAGGCGAAGCAAAAATTGAATTAACAAATAAATCGGCTGCACGTACAGTAATTGCGGATGCCGTAAAATGGGTTAAAAGATAAAGAAATGCAGATAAAATTGAAACAACTTGCCACAATGATCGCATGTATTCTGTTGGGGACAGGATTACAGGCACAAAGGAATTTGACTTTAGCTCAGTCACTGGATTTAGCCCTTCAAAATAGCCCAGACATCAAACGATCCTCCCTGAATTTGGAAAATCGAAGGGAATCACTCAATGCAAACTTGGCTTCCCTTAAATCAAATCTTTCTTTGGATGTAACTCCGTTCGGATTTAGAAGAAACCGTTCCTTTGATGAGCGTTTCGCTACCTGGTATACCAATGAAGAGTTCTCCTACTCGGGAACCTTTAGTGTGAGCCAACCCATTATGATGACTGATGGAACACTTTCTTTGCATAATGCGCTGAGATGGCAAGAGACTGAAACAATATTCCAAGGTCAAACGAATACCAACGATACGTACAGTAATAACCTATACCTTTCTTATAGTCAGCCGTTATTTACTTATAACAGAAGAAAATTAGCACTTAAAGAATTGGAATTGGCTTTAGAAAATGCCCAATTAAGTCATTCCATTCAGCAATTAAATATCGAACGTTCGGTAACTACCTCTTTTTATGACGTGTATAGAGAACAAGAGCGCTTAACCATAGCCCAGGAAGAGTTTGAAAATCAACAGAAAAATTACGAAATCATAAAAAATAAAACGGAATCAGGAATGATTCCCCGAGCGGAGTTATTTCAAGCGGAGCTCAATCTGTCGAACAGTGAATCGTCGTGGGAAAATCAGAAAGTGATGGTTGAAAATACCAAAGACAATTTCAAGCAACTACTCGGTATTAACTTGTATGAAGAGGTGTCGGTTTCTGCAGACATTGTGAGCCAACAAGTAGAAGTCGATTTAACTTACGCCATAGATCAAGGGCTTAAATATCGACAGGAATTGCGCCAACAGGAAATCAACATGGTGTACGCGCAAAATGAAATGATTCGAACAAAAGCCTCGAATGAATTTAGTGGCAACCTCGATTTAACCGTAGGTATTTTTGGAGACAACGTAAAACTCCCTAATGTATATGAAACGCCTACAAATAATCCTTCCGTACAGCTGACCTTTTCAATTCCATTATATGATTTTGGAGCTAAAAAATCGAGAATGAAAGCGACAGAAGCAAATATTGCCACAGAGGTACTCAACATGACCGATCAAAAGAATAACATCATCATCGGGATTAGACAGGTATATAGGAGCCTTCAAAACTTGGAAAATCAAATCAAAATTGGGGAGCAAAGTGTTCGAAATGCTCAGCAAACCTACGAATTGAATCAGGAACGATATAAAAATGGAGACATTACCGGCCTCGACCTAAATCAATATCAGAACCAATTGTCGCAGGCGAAAATTGATTTAATGACTTCAAAAATTAATTATAAACTGGAACTACTCAACCTTAAAATTCAATCTCTTTGGGATTTTGAAGCCAATATTTCCGTTTTAGATACCAACCAAACTGAAAAATAATCTGCCATGAATATTAGAATTACAGCATTCATTTTAAGTATTGGGGCCGCCCTGGTTGCCTGCAATAACGAACGAGAAGACCTCACTTCTGAAGTCTCTATTCCGGTTTCCGTAAAGGAAGTGGGCGTGGGTTCAATTGAACAGTATATCACTACCACTGGAACCGTGAACCCGGTACAAGAGGTAGAACTTAAAGCGGAAATTTCTGGCGATTATTCTTTAAAAATTAACCCTAGAACCCGAAAGCCTTTTGCCCTTGGCGATCGAATCAATAAAGGAGAAGTGCTTGTATCAATTGAGGATGCGGAATATCGAAATAATCTCAATTTGGAAGGAAAAAAATTAAATCTGGAAATCAGCTCTGAAACGCTGGCCAAACAACAAGCGCTATTTGAAAAGGGTGGAGTTTCACAACTCGATTTACGGAATGCAGAAATTGATAAAGTAAATGCAGAAAATACCTTTCAAAACGGAGTGATTTCACTTTCTAAAATGAGAATAACGGCTCCTTTTACAGGGATTATTGTGGATCTGCCCCATACCACTGGTGGAATAAAAATAGAAACAGGTACTTCGGTGGTGAAAATAATGAATTATGAAAAATTGTTCATGGATGCCAAATTTCCGGAAAAAAACCTGGGAGATATAAAACAAGGAATGGAGGTTCGGGTAACCCATTATACCATGAAAGAAGATACCATTTATGGTAGAATTGCCGCCATTTCTCCCGCCATTGATGCAGAAACCAGAACGTTTAAAAGTACGCTGGAATTGGGAAATAGCAATTTAAAATTCAGACCCGGAATGTTTATAAAGGCGGATTTAGTCATCGCAAGTAAAGATAGTGCCATTGTAATTCCAAAAGATGTCATTTTATCGCGACAAAGGGGAAGCACAGTATTTGTTGTTGAACGCGGAGAAGCGAGAGAACGGGTGATTGAATTGGGAATGGAAAATCCGTACGAAGTGGAAGTGATTAGTGGACTTAAATTAAATGACCGATTGGTGACCGAAGGGTTCGAAACACTGACAAATCGATCAAAAGTAACCATTGTTAAATAAGAAGGAATGAAGAAAATTGTAGAGTTTTCAGTCAAGTTTCCTGTTACGGTCGTAATGGTTGTTTTCGGTATTTTATTACTGGGTTATATCTCTTTTGATAAACTTGGAATTGATTTATTCCCAGACTTAAATAATCCTAGAATTTATATTGAAGTCACCGCTGGGGAACGTCCTCCGGCGGAAATGGAACGTCAGTTTGTTGAAAATATTGAAGCGTTGGCGATCAGACAATCGGGTGTAACCGATGTCAGCAGCAAAAGCCGGGTGGGTAATGCAATTATTTCGGTTGAATATGCCTGGGATAAGGACATGGACGAAGCCTACCTCGATTTGCAACGCGCAATGAATAATTTTGCACAAAATGAAGATATCGAGGAAATCAATATTTCTCGTTTTGATCCCAATGCACAACCGGTGATGACGGTGGGCCTAACACATAACCAAATTGATGATATGAATGAACTCCGCAAAGTAGCGGAGAATTATATTAGAAATGAATTGGTTCGTTTGGAAGGGGTGGCTGATGTGATGATTACAGGGGATGAACAGGCTGAGGTGGTTATTGAAACCAATCCATATTTGTTGAAGTCATTTGGTCTTACTCCCGACGATATTTCAGTTCAAATCAACAATTTTAACCGCAATGTTTCCGGTGGAAGTATTGAGGAAATGAGTAAGAAATACGTCATTAAGGGGGTAAGTATCTTCCATGGCTTAGAGGATTTGGAGAATTTGGTGGTCGCTTACCGAAGCCCTCAAACGGCTAACTCAACACAACAAGCTATTCCAAATTCACAACAGGTTCCGGTTTTCTTAAGAGATGTTGCAAGCATTCGGTTCGAAAATGCAGATCCTGCGAATATAACAACGTTAAATGGCGAGCGTTGTTTAGGTTTGTCCATTTATAAGGAAACGAGATATAATACCGTAAAAGCAGTAGAGGAACTCGAAAAAGTACTTGCTGATATCTCAAAAGCACTGCCGGGGTATCATCTTCAAATTGTACAAAACCAAGGTTCATTCATTTCAGATGCCATTTGGGAAGTGGAAGAATCTGCTTTGCTCGGAATTGCCTTTGCTGTGTTAATCTTATTCGTCTTTTTACGACGCATTGGATCAACAATGATTATTTCAGTGGCCATTCCTATTTCAATCGTTGCTACGTTTAACCTCATGTATTTCAATGATTTGACGTTGAATATTATGACGTTGGGTGGTTTAGCATTGGGAGCTGGAATGCTAGTGGATAATGCCATAGTAGTATTAGAAAATATATATAAACTCCGCGACGAGGGGATGTCGTTCCGTGAGGCAGCAATTGAAGGAACCTCCCAAGTAGGGGGAGCAATAACGGCTAGCACAATCACAACCATTGTGGTTTTTTTACCAATCGTGTATTTACAAGGGGCAAGTGGTGAATTGTTTAAAGATCAAGCATGGACCGTTGCATTCTCTCTACTTAGTTCACTATTTGTTGCCATTTTGGTTATTCCAATGTTAGTGGGAACCCTTCTGAAATCAAAAGAAACTAAAAAAGTCTCTGCGGTAAAAATGACTTGGTATTCAAACGTACTTACTCATATTCTCAAGTTTAGGTTTGTAATCGTATTATTTGGCGTGTTGTTGGTTGGACTTGCAACGATTATGTTAAAGTACGTAGGGAATGAATACATGCCGAATGCAGAAACGTCTTCCTTTACTGTGGAACTTAATTTGCCCGAAGGCACCAGGTTGGAAAGAACAAATCAAGCGATATATGGAATAGAGCAAATCATTCGGTCGGTGACAAAACCCGGAGAAGTAATTCTTTATGGAACTGCAGGCCCTTCCGAAACAGATGAAACCCAGGCCGCATTGCAAGGAGAAAACTCAGCGACATTAAAAGTCATTTTAACGGATAGCGCTTCTTTCAGTGTGAATTCGCTCATTCGTATTTTGAGTGAAACAGTGAAAAGTAGTGATGATCTAAAACTCATAATTAAGCGAGATGAAACCGCCTTACAATCGATTATGGGTACCGAAGATGCTCCTGTAAAAATTGAAATCTCAGGAAAGGATTTTGAAATCATGGAGAAAATAGCACTTCAAGTACAAGATATCATGGAACGTGATTCTTCCTTATTCAATGTAAGATCGTCTATTGAGGAAGGGATGCCTGAAGTTGAAGTGGTTGTTGACCGATTAAAAGCCAGCATGAATAATGTTAATGTTGAATCCATTAGTTCGCAAATAAGCGATCGGCTTCAAGGGGCTGATGCGGGTCAGCTTGATCATGAAGGTGAACTTAAAGATATCAAGATTAAACTTCCTAAAGTATCTACTAGCGAGTTGGAGGATATCACCATACGATCGGGTTCGCAGGAATTCGCCCTCTCTGAATTAGCCAATATTTCCATAAATAAATCACCGAAAGAGATTCTTCGCAGAAACCAAAATCGAATTGTTACGGTAGATGCGGATTTTGATGAAAATTTGGCTTTTGATAAGGCCATTGCGGGGCTATCGAGCAAGTTAAATTCGATCGAATTGCCGTCAGATTATAGTATAAAAGTGGTTGGAGAAGAGCAAAAGAGGTTAGAATCAATGGAAAGCCTCACTTTTGCAATGGTTTTGTCTATCCTTTTGGTGTATATGGTACTGGCCTCCCAATTTGAATCGTTGATTCACCCTTTTACTATATTATTGACCATTCCATTGGCAGGAGTAGGAGCTATTATGATCTTCTTCTTTGCAGGAATCAGCTTAAACATCATGGCGTATATAGGAATTATTATGCTGGTGGGAATTGCTGTTAATGACTCAATTATTTTGGTTGACGCAATAAATCAAAATAAAGTCGGTGGTATGGAACGAGGAGAAGCCATTATCAACGCAGGACAAAACAGAATTAGACCTATTTTGATGACCTCTCTAACCACCATTTTGGCGTTGTTACCTCTTACTTTTGGATTTGGAGAATCGGCTTCACTTCGGCAACCAATGGCCCTAGCGGTTATTGGTGGGCTGGTAACTTCAACCCTTCTAACGTTGGTGGTAATTCCATGTGTTTATTACTATTTCGATCAATTTAAAGATTGGTTAATGTCATTTACTAAAACTACGGAATGAAATGAGTTTTCTAATCCATAGAAAAGTATTGATCAGTATGCTCTTTTTAGGGCTTAGCATGTTGGGTTATTTTTCCTACAATCGACTTCCATTGGAGCTTTTTCCTAATGCAGAAGAACCGATTTTCTATGTGAATATTGTCGGGGTAACAGAGGTTTCACCTGATTATATGGAAAAACAAGCCATTGTTCCTTTAGAGGGAGCTATTG
>JAHEMU010000406.1 GCA_024643485.1 Cytophagales bacterium | reverse complement strand
CCCCTTAACTCTACTGAAATGTCGATTATTTACAATTCTACCATAAGAAGTCTCCGTAGAAGGATTATCGCCATAAAATATATTGACATACTTTTTAACAGCCGATACAAATTCATCCATTTTACTTTCGTGGACAAACACATAATCAGGGGCAATACATACCTGTCCATTATTTGCAAATTTACTCCAAGCAATTCTCCGAGCGGCAGTTTCGACACCTGCTGTATCGTCTACAATGGTTGGCGATTTACCTCCTAATTCGAGTGTTACAGAACATAAGTGTTTTGCTGCGGCATTCATAACAATTTTTCCAATGCTCGGTGCTCCTGTGAAAAAAATATGATTGAATGGCTTTTCAAGTAATGCTGTAGATGTTTCAATACCTCCCTCGATAAGAGCAACGTGATGTTCTTCAAACACTTCCGCCACTATTTTCTTCATAATTGCTGAAGAATGTGGTGTTACTTCCGAAGGTTTAATAATCACATTATTACCTGCAGCAATGGCCGAGGCTAACGGACCGAATGTTAGATTTATTGGGAAATTCCAAGGGGATATAATCAATACCACTCCTTTAGGCTCGTATTTCACAAATGAACTAGATCCAAGTAACGCAAATGGTGTAGGAATTCTTTTATTTCCCATCCACCTGTTAATATTTCTTTTTGCATGTTTTAATTCGCTCGTTACTGGAAATATTTCGGTTAAATCTACCTCGCTTGGGTGTTTGCGGAAATCTTTATACAAGGCCTCTTTTATTTCAGGTCGATACCTTAAAACTGTCTGATGGAACTTGTTCAGTATATTCTTCCTTTCAGTAGAAGTTGTATTAGCTCTAGTAAATTGATTTGCTTTTTGACTATTAAAAATACGATCTATTTCGCTTTTCGAAGTATTTTGAATCGATTGATCTTTTTCCATTTCTTATATCGCCGTTATTTTTTACTCTCTACCTTTTGAGTTAATTCTTCTAATTTATTTAACAACCACGGATCTTCAGGGTCATCCGCAAGGAAACTATGAACAGTTTCAATCGCGCTATTATATTTTTCTTGTTGTTCTGCAGAAATAATCATAAAGTATCCAAATAATTGTTGGTCGCTCCTTTCTTCCGAAATAGAATGGAATTCTTTTGCTAACTCTTCTACACTTTCAAATTGATCTTCCCCCAATAACATATCCATAAAGGGTCCGAAGAATTCAAATTGCATATGATAGGAATTTCCTGACTCTGAGTTTTTTAAGCTATTATACACCGACAAAACCGAGGCAGTCCCTCCCGTTTTATAGGCGGAATATAGGGTATCTGTTAACATTTCTTTTGGCTCAGACACGCTAACCATTTCATATCGATCGTAAACCAATGTCGCATTTGGTGGAATTACATCGCCAGACCCACTCTCGCCATAGGCCAGGGAACCAGGTAAAATAGCTACCACATTGTCCCCTTCTCTCATCAACAAAGCCATTTCTTCAAATCCCTTAATCACTTGAGAATTCCCTACCACAAAGGAAAAAATCGAATCTTTATCGCTATAGGAATTCCAAACAACACTATTATTCACCTGAAGACTTAATTTTGTTTTAACAATGGAACCATTTTCTACCTTTCTTCCAGAACCCTGAGTCAAATAAAAATATCTTAATCCACTGGCAGTTTGAATGGTATCATTAGCATTGGAATCCCCTTCCCTTTTAACATTGGTAGTACATTGGAACAACAGGGTAGAAAGAAAAATAATAAATAAAAATCGCATTTTTTTGGGTTTAATTATTTGACAGAAATCTATACAAAATTCATTACCAATGAAAATTTAACCTATTTTTCATTAGTATCAACCTCTTTTCCTTCAAAAGGTAAAATCACCTACTAATAAAATACAATGATCGCACATGATTTTATGGAATTATAAGCAACTATTTTCTCAAAATAAATATCAGTAATGTCAAGAAAATTTACCTGTATACTTAGAAAAGCTTAGGCGCAAACACGGAAAGATACACCCTCCAGTTTCTCCAGATATGACCTCCTTCCGATTCCACATATTCGTATTTCATACCCATTTTATCTAGTTTCTCACGAAACTCTTGATTCGATTTATACAAGAAATCAGTTTTACCAATAGAAATGTAATACAATTGGTATCCGTTTTTCATCTGATTTGATAATGTTTCATCAAAATTGGAGTACACTTTTCCTGTGGCATCTTCTCTCGGCATGATCGCCGCTGAGAATAATCCCATATAATCAAATGTATTTGGGTAAAATCTTGAAATTTGAAGCGAATGATATCCTCCCATGGAAAGGCCCGCAATGGCGCGGTGTTTTTTATCGGCCTTTACACGGTATCCCTTTTCCACGAATTTCACTATGTCCATAAAATTAGCTTCATAGGTGCCGTCCATAGATTTAGGGACCATAAATTGAGGTTGGTAAAAGCCTTCTGAACCTTGTCCGGGTGCTGCATCCTGAATCACATTTCCATTTGGCATTACCACAATCATAGGTTTAGCCTTTCCAGAAGCTATTAAATTATCCATAATTTGTGCCGCTCTTCCCAGTTCTCCCCACGCTTCCTCATCAC
>JAHEMU010000076.1:5472-9541 GCA_024643485.1 Cytophagales bacterium | reverse complement strand
AAAGTCTAAAGACCAACTTAAAAAGGAAAAACAAGAGAAAATCAAGCGGATTCAAGAGGTAGAAAAAATATTAAATGAAACGTCTAACAAAAAGGACCATAGCTTAGGCGAATTGATTGCGATCAATCAAAGAATCAAAGAGCAGGAAGGTTTAATGAATTCTATTCGCTCCGAAATTGGCTATTTAAATGCTGAAATTGAGGAAAATCGCTCTATAGTTTCCAGTTTGGAACAAGACATAGACCAACTTAAAAAGGAATATGCTTCCATGGTTTATGCTGCCCAAAAATCGAGTAATGGCCTGGATAAATTGACTTTTCTGTTTTCATCTGGTTCATTTTCCCAAATGCGTGCCCGTTGGAAATACATGGAGCAATACGCAGAGGCAAGAAGGAGACAAACCGAACAAATTTTACTCGTAGCTCAGATGCTTTCTGTCCAAATTTCACAAATTGAAGTGATTCGAACCGAAAAACAAGCACTTCTTAATGACCAAATTAATCAGAATCAACAACTAGTAAAATTAAAGGATAAAAGAAGCCAAATTGTTGCCTCACTTGAATCACAACAATCGAAGCTTAAAGACGATCTAAATCAGCAAAAATTAGCTTTAAAAAATCTAGAAACAAAGATTACAGATGCAATCAATGCTGAAATTGCAGCCGCAGCCGCCGAGAAAGTAAAAGCAAGTCCGGCTAGCACAAAAAATGAAGCCCTTTCAGGTTCTTTCGCTCAAAACAAAACAAAGCTCAGTTGGCCTGTGGATGGTTTCATCTCTCAAAAATTTGGGAGGCAAAATCATGCGGCCCTAAAAGGTGTTGTCACCGAAAATGATGGGATTTCCATTCAAACTAAACAGAATGAGGTTGCCAAAGCCATTTTTGAAGGTGACGTGAGGTTTGTGTTTTTTATTCCTTCCATGGGATATTCGGCGTTAATTCGACACGGAGAGTATTTCACGGTATATAGTGGACTAAAAGAACCTCTGGTTAAACCTGGAGATAAGGTAAAAATTGGTCAAATTTTGGGTGAAGTAGTCACCAAGCCAGAGGGTGTAACTGAACTCTGGTTCGAAATTAGAAAGGGTCGAGATCCACTCAATCCGGAGCAATGGCTAGTGAAACGATAAATAATGCACGATATTATTTTCAGATTCCAACCCTTTATTGCTATCTTTACATCATAAATGTAAACTTTTGATGAAAACATTATTTTTATTAGGAATGCCCGGTGGATGGGAATGGATAATTATCATTGTCTTAGTACTTGTATTTTTTGGAGCCAAAAAAATCCCTGAATTAGCAAGGGGTCTAGGACGTGGAATCCGTGAATTTAAGGATGCAACCCGTGAAATTAAAAACGATATTGATAAAGCAGGAGAAATAGAAAAAGAATAATTTCCCCTTAAAATCAGACGTTGTGCCTTACTTTACTATCAAAGATGATTTATTATCTGGTAAAATAAACTGCGAAGAGCTAGTGAACGTTTTTCTGAAGAATATTAAAAATTCAGAACACACAAACGCTTACATCGAAGTTTATTCTAATGAAGCATTAAGTAAAGCCAGGCTTGTAGATAAGAAAATAAAACAAGGAAAAGCCGGCAAATTTGCCGGCTTAATTATTTCTGTAAAAGATTTAATCGCACATGAAAATCATGCGGTTTCTGGCGGCAGTCATATTCTCTCAAATTACACCTCTCCTTTTTCCGCATCGGTCCTTCAACAATTATTAAATGAAGATGCCATTGTCATTGGTCGCGTAAATTGCGACGAGTTTGGTATGGGCTCCTCTAACGAAAACTCAGCCTTTGGTCCTGTAAAGAACTTTGAATTCCCTGATAGAGTCCCTGGCGGATCTTCAGGTGGATCTGCAGTAGCGGTACAAGCCGACACCTGTCATATTAGTTTGGGTACAGATACTGGAGGTTCCGTTCGTCAACCTGCAAGTTTTTGCGGCATTTATGGATTAAAGCCTACCTATTCTGCTCTGAGTCGATACGGGTTACTTGCATACGCTTCCTCTTTCGATACCATGGGAATTTTCGCCTCTTCTATTCATGACCTGGAAAATGTCTTTGTTGAAGTAGCAAACCATGACGATAAAGACAGTACTTCATCAACTAAAAATAAAGAATTCAACAATACATCTTCACCCTTCAAAATTGGCTATTATAAGCAAGCAATAGAACATCCTGGCCTAGACCCGGATATTAAACTCAAATTTCTTGAAACTATTGAGCTATTGAAAAAGGAAGGAAATGTGGTGGAAGCATTAGAATTTCCGTTGTTAGAATATCTTTTACCAACTTATTATATCCTAACTACCGCTGAAGCGAGTTCTAATTTATCAAGGTATGACGGAATGCGCTACGGATTCCGAAGTGACAATAACTCGGATTTATTATCTACCTATAAAAACACTCGAACTCAAGGATTTGGTAAAGAAGTAAAAAGAAGAATCTTTTTGGGGACTTTTGTACTAAGTGCTAGTTATTTTGATGCGTTTTATACCAAGGCTCAAAAGGCAAGAAATCTTATTCGAACCCAAACAAAAGAAAATTTTTCTTCCTTCGATATTCTTTTAGGTCCCACCACCCCTACTCCTGCATTTAAATTAGGCGAAAAAACAGCCGACCCTTTGAGCATGTATCTAGCAGATATTTATACTGTACATGCCTCTGTTGGAGGATTTCCCGCAATAAATATGCCTTGGTACAAACAAATAGAAAGTGGATTGCCGGTGGGTATACAAGCAATGGCAGATGATTTTTGCGAAAATAAATTATTCAGTTTCGCTAAATATTTGCAATCTTTGAGTAAATGAGAAACCTTTTTGCTATCCTAATAATTGTATGCTTTGGCTACTCCGATGCATTCTCACAAGAAATTCAGTTCGAAAATGAATCTGACTCACTTTGGTTTGTAGATTACGAATACATTCCTGGTGAAGATAACTTTGAATTTATCAAGGATCAGATCAGTTGTATCCAAGGTGAAATACCCTTAAATTATAATGAGCGGGTACATGCGTTTGTAAATTACTTCGCGATAAAAAACCGCAGTTTTACAGAAAAAATTATTGAAAGGCAAGCGTTTTATTTTCCAATTTTCGAAAAATATCTTGCCCAATACGGTTTGCCTGACGATTTAAAATACCTTTCTATTATTGAATCGGCACTTGTTCCTACTGCAAAATCACACGCTAAAGCGGTCGGCTTATGGCAATTTATGCCCTACACTGGTCGTAGTTTCGGCTTACATGAAGACTCCTACATCGACGAGCGTATGGATATTGAATATGCTACGGAAGCCGCATGCAAATATCTTAAGCAACTTTATGGAATGTTTAATGATTGGGAACTTGCCATTGCTGCATATAATACAGGTCCAGGAAATGTACGCAAAGCAATGAAACGTTCAGGCAAAAGTACATTTTGGGAAATCTACCCCTTTCTACACCGTGAAACGCGAGCCTATCTACCCCAATTCGTAGCCATTACTTATGTGATGGAATATTCAGATCTATACAATTTTAGTAGTAAAGACTATGAATTAATGGTGGAATATGATACCATATTGGTTAAGAATTATGTTCACCTTCCAAGCTTAGCGGAACAATTGAATTTATGTGAAGAAGAACTTACCAGCATTAATACCAGCTTGCGATTTGGTGCCATTCCAGATAGTAAAAAACCATATGCTTTAAGGGTACCTATTCAAGCAATTGATCAGCTTAAAGAAAATCGCCAACAATTATTGGACAGCGCGGGTAAGGTAGATAAACAGAAAATCATCGCTTTGGCGGGAAATCAAACAGGATCAACTTATGGGAAAAATAAGGTGGTTTACCGTGTTCAAAGTGGAGATGTTTTAGGGAAAATCGCATCTCGTTATAATGTAAGGGTTACGGATATCAAAAAGTGGAATAATCTATCGAGTGATATGATACGAGTAGGGCAAAAGTTAGATATTTGGTTAAATCCAGCCGCCTATTCATCGCAAAATAATACGGCTACTACATCTACAAAACCTACACCAGCCCCTCCGGTTATAACGAATGATGGTAG
>JAHEMU010000076.1:0-5462 GCA_024643485.1 Cytophagales bacterium | reverse complement strand
AAATTTTACACCGTACAACCGGGCGACACCCTTTGGGATATTAGTAAAAAATTCAATGGTTTGTCAATCGAGCAAATCAAACAAATGAATGGGTTAAAAAACGACAGCATAAAACCCGGCCAAAAACTTAAAATTGGATAACTTTGTGACCTATTGATTCTTACGAAGTTATTTCCATAAACACTATCTATGAAAAAGCTACTTTATATTTCTATTGTATCTCTACTTATTTTCAGTTGTGCCGACGAAACCGGAAGAAAAAGTGCAGGATTACTTCCATATTCCGCTGGAGCTCCAGGTGAAATGATTATTAGTATGGATTCGACTCAATGGAAGGGCGAACTAGGTGAGGCAATACGATCCTATTTTATGGAGGAAATTACAACACTCCCTAGGGAAGAGTATATGTTTACAGTTCGCTACATAATCCCCCAAAACATGTCATCGACACTGCGCCAAGTAGCCAATTTGGTGTACGTCACTACGTTTGACGCTAAAGGAAGTGGGGCTAAAACCATTCAAGGTTATTTTACTCCAGAATCAAAAGAAAAAATCATGTCGAAAAAAGACTTCTTCCTTTCAACGGAAGATGACTTGTATGCTAAAAATCAATCTGTGATGTATCTATTTGGTCAAACAGAAGAGGATTTAATATCTAATCTGAAGGAACATGGAAAACAATTAACCGATCATTATAACAGAAGAGAAAGAACTCGAACTTCCATCGATATTTTTTCAAACAGAGAAAAAGGAATAGAAAAATCATTAAAAGAAACGTTTAACCTTACCACAAAAATTCCTGCGGGTTACCAGGTGGCTCAGTTAAATGAGAATTTTGCATGGTTGAGAAAACAAGATCCTGAAATTGATCAAAATATCCTTATCAGTTATGTCGATTATACTGACTTCGAACAATTTGAACAATTTCAAATTATTGAAAGAAGAGATGCTATTTGTAAAAAATACATCTATGAAGACAAACAAAATTTACCTGATTCATATATGGTTACAGAAACGGATATCCCATTCAAACCAATCATGAGTAGACAAGTTAATCTCAACGGGCAATATGCCATTGAAACCCGGGGCCTTTGGAAAATCCCTGGGAGTATGGGAGGTCCGTTTCTTGGCTTGACTGTTGTGGATGAATCCAAAAATCGATTATATTATATTGAAGGATTTCTATTTAGTCCGGGAAAACCACAACGCGAATTAATGCGTGAACTTGAATGTGTCTTGTATAGCTTCCAAACTCAGAAAAAGGAAGTTCAGAATTAATACATAGGCCTGCTTTATTTAAGTTTATTTGTTTAAATTTAACGCTTCATTCTAGCGCTTATCAATTATTTATGGCTATTAAAATAAGAAAAGAGGATGCCCTGAAATATCACATGGGCGATCAACCTGGTAAAATTGAAGTGGTACCCACCAAGGTACTCGGTTCACAATACGACCTTGCCCTAGCCTATTCGCCAGGGGTGGCTGAACCATGTCTCGAAATTTATAAGAATATAGACGATGTTTATAAATACACAGCAAAAGGAAATTTGGTTGGAGTAATTTCTAACGGTACAGCTGTTTTAGGCCTTGGAAATATTGGCCCTGAAGCTTCAAAGCCTGTAATGGAAGGAAAAGGTGTGCTCTTTAAAAAATTTGCAGGAATTGATGTGTTCGACATTGAGATTAATGAGACTGATCCTGATAAATTTGTTCAAATCGTAAAGTCTTTGGAACCTACTTTTGGGGGTATAAACCTCGAAGATATCAAGGCACCGGAATGCTTCGAAATTGAAGAAAAACTCAAAAAATCATTGAAAATTCCTGTGATGCATGATGATCAGCACGGGACAGCTATTATTTCAGGAGCCGGTTTGATTAATGCTCTTGAAATTGTAAAAAAAGACATTAGCAAGATAAAAATTGTGGTTAATGGCGCAGGTGCTGCTGCTGTTGCCTGTACGAAAATATATATCGCTCTTGGCGCTACACCTTCGAACATCATCATGTGTGACTCTAAAGGTGTCATTCGTACCGACCGACCTGACTTAAGTGCAAGTAAAAAAGAATTTGCAACGACCCAGGATCTAACGACTTTACAAGAAGCAATGCACGGATGCGACTTTTTTGTTGGACTATCCATTGCAGACTGCCTAACGGTTGATGATATAAAAGCGATGGCCAATGATCCCATCGTATTTGCACTTGCAAATCCCGACCCAGAAATTGCCTATTCAGTAGCAGTTTCAGCTCGAAAGGATTTAATAATGGCTACTGGCCGTTCCGACCATCCTAATCAAGTAAATAATGTTTTGGGATTTCCATATATTTTCAGAGGTGCATTGGATGTTCAGGCCACTGAAATCAATGAAGAGATGAAGCTTTCTGCGGCAAAAGCAATCGCATCGCTAGCGAAAGAACCGGTTCCGGAAATCGTTATAAAAGCCTATTCGGCAGACGAGATTAAATTCGGACGTGAATACCTTATCCCAAAGCCTTTAGACCCACGATTATTAACTTTTATTTCCCCCGCTGTTGCTAAAGCAGCTATGGAAACAGGAGTAGCTCGTAAACCGATAAAGGATTGGTTACAATACGATCTTGATTTGCAAAAAAGAATGGGAATCGATCAAAAACTAATGTCCAGAATTATTTCACGGGCAAAAGGAGATCCCAAACGCGTTGTTTTTGCTGAAGCTCATAATCCGAAAATTTTGATGGCTGCACAAGTCATCCAAGATGATAAAATCGGAATCCCTATATTATTAGGGAAGAAAAAAGAAATACTTAAAATCGCTGAAGAACTACACCTCGACCTTAAAGGCTGTCAAATTTGCGACCCCATGGAGGAAGAAGCTAAAATGGAAAATTTTGGCCAAATTCTTTACGATAAAAGAAAGCGTAAAGGAATGACTTTATATGAATCGAAAAAATTAATGAGAGATCGTAATTATTTTGGTTCAATGATGGTCGAACTAGGTGAAGCAGATGCTTTTATTTCTGGTTTAACAAAGGATTATCCTAAAACCATTCGACCCGCACTTCAGGTAATCGGAACCCACGATTCAAAACGGGTGGCTGGGATGTATATAATCACCAATAAAAAAGGGACCTTTTTCTTTGCTGATACCACGGTAAATGTAAATCCAACCGCTGAAGAGCTTGTTGATATTATCCGGCTAACTGCTCGTGCTGTTAGGTATTTGGACGTTGAACCTCGTATCGCTGTACTTTCATACAGCAACTTTGGATCTTCCGCAGGTGAAATACCAGAAAAAACAGCAAAAGCGGTTAAAATCATCAAAGAGCGATATCCTGAAATTATTATCGAAGGAGATATTCAAGCAAATGTTGCACTAGATACAGAAATTCAACAAGAGAATTATCCGTTTAGTAGCTTGGCTGAAAAAGGTGCAAATACATTTATCTTCCCGAATTTGGCTTCCGGTAATATATCCTATAAATTACTAACTGCTATAGGTGGAGCTGATTCTCTTGGACCTATTTTATTGGGCATGAAAAAACCAGTTCACATTTTGCAATTAGCAAGTACCGTAAGAGAAATAATAAATATGGCTGCATTGGCAGTAGTTGATGCACAGCTTCACGAAAAACTCAATCAGAAGAAATGATAGATTTTTTAAGGGGGAGATTATTTAAAAAAGATCCTACGCATGTGGTGATTGATGTAGGCGGTGTGGGGTATAAAGTCAATATCTCTTTGTCTACTTTTTCTGAAATCAAAGACAAAGAAGATATTCAATTGCTAACTTATCTTCACATTAAGGAAGATTCTCATACCCTTTTTGGTTTTAATAAAGAAAGTGAAAAAACCATGTTTCTTTATTTGCTTTCGATTAGTGGCGTTGGTCCTTCCACCGCCCTGATGATTCAATCTTCTCTCTCTGCTTCCGAATTAAAACATGCAATTGCCTCGGAAAATGTGAATATAATTAAGAGCGTTAAGGGTGTTGGGGCAAAAACGGCACAAAGAATTATTCTGGAATTGAAGGATAAAATTTTAAAAATGGAGGATTTACCATTGCAGGAAGATCTTTCATCTAATAATATTCTTAAAAAAGAAGCGTTATCAGCATTAACAACGCTTGGAATAAATCGATTAGCCGCTGAAAAACAAGTTGATTTAATACTAAAACAAAGTGGAGAACAAGTAACTTTAGAAGAATTGATTAAACAGGTTTTGAAAAAAGCATAATTTTTGAAGAATTTTTTACCTTATATAATCACTGCGTTAACATTCGTCTTTCTTGGTCAGTACTTCCATGTGCAGGCCAAAAGTTCCTATTATTATTTTCAAGCAGCTGATACGGTAAAACAAGATTCATTAAAAAAGCCTTACCAACCAACCATTCTTCCAACGTATCAATTTAGAGATCGATACGGTGACCCATTTTCTAATAGAACTAGTCGTTCTCCCCTATTTCTAAAAAATCCAGATAACTTTTCATTGGATTTAGAAATTGACACGGCCTTAAATTATACGATTTATGAACGAATTGGAGGTCTGAACTACCGTCCTACTTCTATGATGTCGTTCGAAGAGTTTAAACAATACCGCGAAAGGGAATTATTGAGAAATTATTGGGTAAACCGTTCACTTAGTTTAGACGGCGAAAGCGCAGTTTCTGGTAGAAATCTTATCCCTCCAATTTATGTAAGTCCGGTACTAGACCGGATTTTTGGTGGAAGCACAGTAGAGATTATCCCCACAGGATTTGTAACACTCGATTTCGGAGGGAGATGGCAACGAATCGATAATCCCGTCATTCCTTTACGACAGCAACGAAATGGCGGGTTTGAATTTGACCAGCAAATCTCCATGAGTGTGATTGGTAAAATCGGTGAAAAAATGGCAGTAACAGCCAATTTCGACAATAACAACTCTTTCGATTTTCAAAATAACCTAAAAGTTGAATATACGGGATATCGCGAGGATATCTTGAAAAAACTAGAACTTGGTAATGTAAGTCTTCCGTTAAACAACTCCCTAATTAGTGGTGCACAAAATTTATTTGGAATAAAAACCCAAATGCAATTCGGTAAGTTATACGTCACTTCTGTTGCTTCCACTCAACGAGGAAAAACCGAATCGATAGAAATTCAAGGCGGTGACGGTCAAGGTCGACAATTTGATATTGCCGGAGCCGACTATGATGAAAACAGACACTTCTTTTTAGGCCACTTTTTCAAAAATAATTACGAGCGGTGGTTGAGCACCTTACCACAAATCACTTCAGGGATTAACATTACCCGGGTAGAAGTCTATGTGGTGAATAGAAATAACGATACCGAAACACTTCGAAATGTTGTCGGCTTAATGGATATAGCAGAGCCTTATGACATATACGCACCGAATCTTACTAATCCGAATGTGACTGGTACAAGAGGAGGAGCGCGTGACCCTAATAATAATGGAGCCAACGTCCTTTTCTCTTCTCTTCAGG
>JAHEMU010000075.1 GCA_024643485.1 Cytophagales bacterium | reverse complement strand
CCCCACCAAGCTTGATACGTTCTTTCCTTTCCTGAAAAATGAATCAAACGAACCATTGATTTTTCTGAAATATATCCCCCTTCTAAGTAGTAAGAACTTAAATCTGCCTTAGCTCTGTCAACATACCCATCCGATTTCACTGTTGAAAATCTCCCATCAAAGGTCCAATGGTTATTTAAAATTCCACTTCCAAATTGAATAGAATTCCTAAACGAATTGAATGAACCTGCAGCGGAAGAAAGCCTGGAATAAGGTTTTTGATTTACCGAAGAAGTTAAGAAATTTACTGTTGCACCAAAAGCACCGGAACCATTGGTCGAAGTTCCAACTCCCCTTTGAATTTGGATATTATTCGTCGAAGAAACTAAATCTGGCATATCCACAAAATAAACACTATGACTTTCGCTGTCATTGACTGGAACACCATTTATTGAAACATTTATTCGGGTCAAATCACTTCCTCTTATTCTCATCCCCGTATAACCAATGCCATTTCCTGCATCCGAAGTAATGGTAACGGAAGGGGTTAAATCAAGCAAAAAAGGAACATCTTGTCCTGAATTCATTTTCTTGAGTGTCTCACCGTTGATATTAGTGAAGGTTAGCGGCGATTCATTGTCGGCACGGGTAGCCTCCACAAGCACTTGACTCAATTGTACAAGTTGCATGCTAAGAATAATGGTTATACTTTCTTGGGCATCGCTCACTTCGTAGACTAATGGATCAAAGCTAACGTGAGTAATTATGAGTTGGTTTCCCTGTTTAATTTCTGAAATTAAGAAAGAACCATCACGATTCGAAATAGTGCTTTTCTGTGAATCCTTCAATCGGATTAAAGCACCTTGCACTGGATTATTTTCCTCATCGAGAATATATCCTGTAAGATTTTGTTGAGCATTTGTTGAAATGAACAGTAAGAACGTACATGTGAAAATTAAAAATCTCTGCATAGTGGTAAAATGTTTTTTGACAAAATACTATGAGAGGGTTACTCTTTATTCCCTGCGACCGCATTACCGGCATCAGGTTCAAAGGGTATAATCTCAGCCTGTTAAGTAAGGCACCCCCAAATGATTCCACAAATCTAATTAAAACTGATTAAAATCAAAAAATGAAATGGAGTAGCTATTGGATATTTATTATCTTTGAGCACAAACCCAAGCGCATGTATCAATTAACCGGTTCAAAAAGTTATCAAATCAACCCCAAAAAAGGGGATTTCAGTATTGATGGCACTCCATTTAATGGTTCCTTAAAGCAAATTGAAAATGGTAGTTATTTGCTGATTTTAGAAAATAAAGTAATTCCTATCGAATTGATTGAAGTAAATGGTAAGGAAATTAAGCTCAAATACAATGGAATTGAAGCAGTTTTTACACTAGAAGACGAATTGGATTTAGTTATTTCTCAATTGGGATTAAAGAATACTGCCGCGTCAAAGCATGATACTTTAAAAGCACCAATGCCAGGACTTATCATTGATATTAGGGTAAAAGAAGGTGACAAAATTAAAAAAGGAGATGTTTTACTTATTTTGGAAGCCATGAAAATGGAAAATGTTATAAAAGCAACTCACGATGGAGAAATTAAAAAAATCCTAATAAAACAGAGTGATACGGTAGAAAAGAATCAACTTTTGATACAATTTTAGAACTATACAACCACTAAATTATATATATTTGTGCCGGAAAAATTTATATGAAATATAAAAGAATATTACTCAAATTAAGCGGTGAATCTCTTATGGGGTCATCTAAATACGGAATTGATCCTGAACGATTGGAACAATATTCACGTGAAATCATTGCAGTGAAAGAAATGGGAGTTGAAATTGCCATTGTTATAGGTGGCGGTAATATTTTCCGTGGAGTTCAGGCTGAATCATCAGGTATAGATCGAGTACAAGGCGATTATATGGGAATGCTTGCAACGGTTATCAACAGCATGGCTCTTCAAAGTTCGTTGGAAAATCATGGAATGTATACTCGACTTATGTCTGGTATCAAAATGGAGCAAGTTTGTGAACCATTCATTCGAAGACGAGCGATTCGCCATTTAGAAAAAGGTAGAATAGTCATTTTTGGTGCAGGAACAGGAAATCCATACTTCACAACCGATTCAACTGCAGCTTTGAGAGCGATTGAAATTCAAGCAGACGTGGTGTTAAAAGGAACACGAGTAAACGGTGTTTATACTGAAGATCCTGAGAAAAATCCACTTGCTGAACGTTATACCAATTTAACTTTCAAAGAGGCCTATGAAAAAGGATTAAATATTATGGATATGACCGCATTTACGCTTTGTAAAGAAAATGACGTTCCAATCATAGTTTTTAATATGAATGACGAGGGTAATTTGATCGACATCATTGAAGGAGTTGACAAAGGAACCTTAATACAATAAATTTAATTGAGCCAATTATGGAAGAAATAGAATTATATCTTGAGGAAGCGCAAGAATTAATGGATAAGGCCATCAATCATACTGTTCATGAAATGAGCAGAATTCGTGCGGGAAAAGCAACGCCTTCCATGCTTGAAGCTATTCGAGTGGAGTATTACGGTACAGAAACTCCAATCAATCAGGTTTCCAGCATTACAACGCCCGATGCAAGAACAATCATGATTAAACCATTTGAGAGATCGATATTAGCCGGAATTGAACGCGCTATTATCAACTCAGACCTCGGGTTAAATCCACAAAATGATGGTGAACAGGTGTTTTTACATATTCCTATGTTAACTGAAGAAAGAAGACAGGAATTAGTAAAACAGGTAAAACAGGAAATTGAGCATGGAAAAGTAAGTGTTCGAAATGTCCGCAAAGAAATTAATGATTCCCTTAAGAAATTACAAAAAGAGGGTGCTTCTGAAGACGAAATAAAACGCGCAGAAGATCAGGTTCAGAAAATTACCGATCATCACATTAAACTTATAGATGAATTATTCGCTAAAAAAGAAGCGGATATTATGAAAGTATAATTTCTAACAATCTATTTAAAAAGGGTGTATTGCATTGACGCGTTCAATATGATTCACCCTTTTTTAATTGATGTTTATTTCAGGTGCAATCCCTATACGAATACCCACTGATTGGAATTGATTATCATAAAAAGAGGTTACAAGTTCTAGTTTCATAAATTTAAACACATAATCTAACCCATAACCCAATTCGAAATAGGCGGGTAACGAATAAGTCGATAAGAAATTAAAAAAAGCAAAATCCTTTATCCCCTTTTTCGCGATAAATGGCACTGCGGATAAGAAAAGATGCCGGGACAATTTCAACTCACTGTGAAAACCAACCCCATAATGGGTGTTGCTAAATTGATAATAGTTGAGCAGTCGATATCCATTTTCAGTACTAAAGATTGTTTGATTTCCAGGAAAATGTAAATAATCAATGATTGTTAACGATTGATCCTGAATCATCTTACTACCATTGATCGATAAGTTCAATTGACCTGTTGGTCCTAGATCTAATGAGTGCGAAATACTTCCTTCAAATTTCAAGAATTCACTTTGACTATTGAAGATCGTTGGAATTCCTCCCGTTAATGACAAATTTACGATTGGACTACTAGACCAAAGTGCAATTTTTCGACCATTTCTATTGTAATATTTTAAACCTGGACGCAATTCCGTTCCAACTTGCCAAATAAAACTATCATGAGTTGTAAATGGAGCGTTAGGTGGCACCAATAATTCGGGGTCGTTTGAAGAGTAATCAATTGATTTCCAATCAATTAACCTAAAACCTCCGCTATTTATTAAAGGAGTCCTCTCCTCCCATTGCAATTTACCACTCATCGTAACTGCACCCGAAATTCTTTGTGAGGCCTTAATATATATCTGCTTCGATTGATAAATTTTCATGAAATTTCTTTCTCCAAGCAATGTGTATGCGGTATTTACGATTGGTAAAATCGGATCAAGTCCATTCAGCTGACGAATAAAATATCCTCCACCCCACTCTGCTTCTAACAGCCTACTTCCCTTTCTGTGATTAAACTCCATTACGGCATTCATTAGAAAAATATTCCGTTCCGCAGAATACCGAATGGAAGGAATTATTGCAATTTCATTTGAAATTCGTGTTTCACCGGGAATATTGTAATTTTTTCTTTTCCGATAATTATATTCAATAGAATACGCTGTATTAATACCTTCTACCGTATTATATCCTAGGTTTTTCAACAAACCACTAATACGCAGAGTATGTCCGTTCTTATAGTAATAGGATCTCCCTACGAAAGGGTCCTGAATTTTAAAATGGTACGGTCTATTCTTCTTCACCGAATCCTTTTCAATTTTACCCGCTAAACTATCAATTTGACGATATCCTTTTAATTCTACTGTTGTTAATGGAACTGAACGTACTTCTTTCCAATAGTCATCATCCCGTTTATACGCCATAGAATCTATTTTATAGACTTTGGTAAACAATACGTCCGGCTCTTCCTGGCTTTTTTGCTCTTCCTTTTCGTACTGCTTCATCTGTTTCTTTAATTCTTTGGTACTTATCAAAGACTCAGGTGTTTCACTTTTTTTAGCACTTGCCGTTACCTCAACCTTACTCAACTGCTTTGCTCTATCCTTATCAATCTTGTCGTCAACAACCGCCAGTGTTGGGTTCAATGCTTCATTAATCTTAACATTTTCATATTTGGCAGACGCAGAATAATCGTAAGAAAATGAAATTCCGATAACACTTCCTTTTACTTTAAATTTATGTGAAACAGGCATCCATGCCACCTTCCCAAAGGGCTGATACACTTGATCAATAAATATATCAATACCTAGTTTTGTCGCTTGCAGATCAATGCTATGGATGGCCCATTCTTCCCTAACGATAGAAAGCTCTCCCTTAAATAAGTGGTCACCCACGTATTTAGGAATCACTTTAATTCGACTTACTTGATTTCCTTGATCTTCAAAAGTTTCGATTAATTCAAATTTATATTGAGAAAATGCCCTCGGAGACAATGGAGAAACTGTTTCTACAATCTCTGGGTCATAAAAACTCGCTGTTATGTATGATATGGGGCTACTATTATTGTCATCGCCATTACTCCTAACCGACAATACGGTTTCGGTGTAGTTAGAAGGTCGCTTAAAATCAATTCGACTAACCGATTCTCCAATAAATAATCGACTAGTGTCAACGCCTTCCTCCTTTAATTTATTTCTTAAAAGAAACGGGATGCTACTGACTTTCCCTTTCCCTTTCATGTAGACTGTACTGGTATAGCTATCTACAATTTGTCTATGAAAGGAAGCCTTTGCGATGGCTTTACGCATGATGGTATAGGCAGGGTCTTCGTTTCCCGCAACCACAGTAACATTTTCCAAAACGATAGGCCGTGGAACCAATTTCACATCCATGGTTACCACTTCATTAGAAAGCTGGACCTTTTGTGAATACGTTTCATAACCCAAGAACCTAAACAAAATGGTATAAGTCCCTGGTGTTAAATCGATTTCGAATCGACCCTCTACATTGGTTACCGTACCAAAAGCTAATTCGGGGATATATACTGTTGTTCCTGGTAAAGGTTGGTTTGTTTCATCCAAAACTACTCCTTTTACCACGCCGCCTTTTACCGAGGTTATCGACAAAAAGAAGAAAAGGGAGAAAAGAATATGTACTTTTATTATTAATTTTGCCATTGAGTGTAAGACGCATTAACCCTAGATAATGTTGCTTTAAGGTTACAATGTTTTATAAATTTGTATTAAGATACGTTTAATCGTCTATTTTTTTAGTCTGAAGGGAAGTAATAAGTTGAGAAAGTCTATACGAAATTTATTTATATATCTATTGGTTGTCCTACCGACTTTTCTGATTGCACAACCGCCGGGGAATGGCAACGGTAATGGTAAAGGTGGCGGAAATGGTGGTGGACCAGGGGGCGGGAATGGAAATGACCCCTGTTTAAAACCCAAACCCCCAGCCTCTTGCGTACCTATCGATGACGGGATTATATGGCTTGGATTAGCTGGTGGTGTTTTAGGGTTTTACTATTTCCGCAAAAATAAGACTACTGATAAAGCTTCTTCGACTTTATAAAAGCCTCGACGGGCTGCGGTACTAAGTATTGAATCGACTTTTCTTTTTTTATCATTTTACGAATTAACGTTGCTGAAATATCAATCAAAGGCGCATTAATCATTTTTGCTCGAATGGGTAATTCTCCCGATTTATCATTCACAGGACGAGGATAGATATAAAAAGGATAATTACTTTTCAGTATTTCAGCATTTTTCCATTTGTCTAAGTGCGCAATATTATCCTCACCTATTATAAGTGTAAATTCATGATCAGGATGCTTTTCTGTTAAGTAGGTTAGGGTATCAATAGTAAAACTAGGCTTTGGTAAACCAAATTCGATATCACATGCTTGAAATTGGTAGTTGTCGTAAATTGCCGCCCTCACCATATCTAGGCGATCTTGTTCGTGCGCCAAAGAACTTTTCTTTTTAAAAGGATTGTGTGGGGAAACCACAAACCAAATACGATCCAAGTCAGTATTTTCGACCATATATTGGGCAATAATCAGGTGGCCCGTATGAATAGGATTAAAAGAGCCGAAGAAAAGACCTATTTTCATTTGTCTACTTTCAAAAAGGATTCAACAGCTTTAATCGTTGCTAGAGTAGCCTGGTCAAGTTGATCATTTACGATAGTTATATCAAATTTTTGTTCGAATGACATTTCGAAGGAGGCTTTTGACAACCTTTTTTCAATTGATTTTTCATCATCAGTCCCTCTTTGAATTAATCGTCTTTTGAGCTCTTCAAGACCAGGGGCTTTGATAAAAACAGAAAGCGCTTGACTTCCTAAAATTTTCTTAAGATTTACCCCTCCCACTACATCTACATCAAATATTACGGCCTTTCCTGCATTCCAAATCCGATCTAATTCTGACTTTAGGGTACCATAAAACACCCCCTCATATACTTCTTCATATTCAAGAAGTTCATTTTCTGAAATTAATTTTTTGAAGTTTTCTACTGAATAAAAATAATAATCCTTACCATTCACCTCCGCACCTCTTGGGTTACGAGTAGTTGCTGAAGTAGAAAATTCAAGAACTGAAAGTTGTTGCAAAACAGCGTTTACCAGAGTAGATTTTCCGGAACCAGACGGAGCTGAAAAAATTATTGCTTTTCCTTTCATTAAGAAATTATATTTCCTGAGATTTTAGATTTAATATCCTCCACTAATCCATCGGGAACCTCTGCCCGACAGCATTTTGCTTTCAGCATTGCTTTTAGTGCTTTATCGAGTTTGTATTTTTCATAGCAAGGCATGCAAACATTTAAATGACTTTTGAATTCTTCCGACTCATCCATTTCTTCATCGATTACCATATTCAGCATTTGAAGACATTCACTATGGCTCAAACGTTCCTTCCTTCCGGCAATTTTGTTTAAAAATTCTTTTAATCCCATGAATAATTATCTTAAATAACCCATTTGTTTTGCATACTCACTTAATTTTTCTTTGAGTAAAATCCGTGCTCTATGAAGCCTAGACCTTACCGTTCCGATGGGAATATCCAAAATTTTGGCCATTTCATCGTATTTAAATCCTTCCAAATCGCAAAGTATAATAACCGTTCTAAAATCGACGTCCAATGAATTCAGTGCATTAGAGATTTCATCACCTATTAAGTCATGCACGGTTTCCGCTCTTAGATCGGTTGTAATTGGTGTATTAACTTCATCAGAATTGTAATACGTTTCTACTTCCTGATAGTCTACTTTAGAAGGCGCTTTGCTTTTCTTTCTAAAGTCATTAATAAAACTGTTTTTTAATATTCGGAACAACCAAGCTTTTGCATTAGTTCCTTTTTCAAACGATTCGATAAAACGAAAAGCCTTCATAAAGGTGTCTTGCACCAAATCCTTCGCATCGTCTTCATCGAATGTTAACCTGTGGGCAAAGTTGTACATGGAATTTACATGAGGCATAAATTCCTGGTTGAACACTTGCTGTTTTTCTTTTTCGGTATAACTATTTTTTGCCACGGATAGAATTTATGTAAAAATAGGAAAATATCTGTTTAAACAAATACCAAACGATATCGTTCAACTTAGCTTCCTTTTATTTACAAAATCGCACAAAAAAGTGCGCGATATCGCACACTCACCAATTTTGCAAGGGCGAGAAAAGAAAGTAACCTGATAAATAAATATTGGTACAACAATTGCTTCATAATATCGTATAAAAACAATAAATGTTTGTTTGGGCAATATCTATAAAATTATACTTTAGGGTTGTAGCATTAATCTCCAAGGTCAAACGTTGAATTCACATTTGAAGTTGTTACAACCCTTTACTTTACAACCTATTTAATGAAAACAATTACCTCATTTTTTCATCTGTGTAGTGGCTCGTCATCTTTGATCATCAATCGATTCCCTACCGAACGTTCTAGGTATGCCGGAATTGGTGCCACCATTTTCTTTACTGGGATTCTTGCCGCGATTGCCGCCGGGTATGCTTTGTACACAATATTTGAAAATGGGTATGTTGCCACTGGATTTGGTATTATCTGGGGATTAATGATTTTTAATCTCGATAGGTATATCGTTTCAAGTATGCGTAAAACCTCTTCCCGCACTAGTACTTGGTTAATGGCAACTCCTCGATTACTTCTTGCCATTCTTATTGCTATCGTTATATCCAGACCATTGGAATTGCGAATTTTCGAGAAAGAAATAAATAATGAGCTGATCATCATGGAACAAGAGATGCGGATGGAGCAAGATTCAGCAGTCCGATCTCGTTATTCTCCAAGTATCATTGCTTTACAGAATGATATTGATAAATATAAATCTGAATTAAACACACAAACTATTAAGCGTGATGCTCTATTAGAAGAAGCTCGCAAAGAAGCCGACGGAACCGGGGGTACTGGTCAAAGAAACGCTGGTCCAATATATAAACTGAAGAAAAAAGATGCAGATCAAGCTTCAGAAGAGCTATCTCAATTAAAAATAACAAATGAGCAATTAATTGCAGAACGCCAGATCACTATTGATAGCTTACAAAAGTCAATCTCAAATGAAATTTCAGGATACTCTTCTACGCAATACGATGGTTTAGCAAATCGCCTTGAGGCGATGTCGAGAATTACGGCTGGAAGTAGCACAATTCAATTTGCTGAATGGTTTATCATTTTACTTTTTATTGCCATAGAATGTGCTCCAATTTTAGTGAAAATCATTAGTCCTAAGGGGCCATATGATGATCGGCTACAAGTTCACGAACATCAATCTCATGTATTAAGAACGATTCTAATGGCTAAAAACAGCTCAGATGTCAGGGAATCCACCGATGGAATGTCAACTTATGAAAAAGAATGGCTAGATACTGAGTTGACAAAATCGTTAGCGAAGAAGTAATTTTTGCGAAATTTAGTCGTTGTTTCTTTAAATATTTAACTATATTATAAGTTAAATATAATCACACTATCATGGAAACAGTAAATCGCAGAGCCTGGTTAAAGCAAACTGGACTATTGGGGTCCTCCCTATTTTTCACCGGAGTAACGTCCGCATTGCCTTTACCATCTG
>JAHEMU010000074.1 GCA_024643485.1 Cytophagales bacterium | reverse complement strand
TCGCGTTTTATTTGAAGATCTACCTCCTGAAGAAGGTCTTCAATATTTAATGAAGTATCCTATGAGTGTGGATATTGAATTCCTTAAGAATTTTGAATAAATGCCCTTTTAATTTTCTCAGCAATTACCCCTAATTCTTCGTGAGTAGGCGTTAGTTTTTGCCTAGTAAAATTAATGTCATCCATTTTATTTAATGGAACAAGATGTATATGCGTATGAGGCACTTCTAAACCTATCACTGCAACACCAATTCGTAGGCATGGAATTACTTCCTTAATAGCTACAGATAGCTTTTTAGCAAATAACTGAAGATGAGTATACTCCTCATCCTCCATATCAAAAATATAATTGACTTCCTTTTTGGGAACCACTAAGCAATGTCCCATCACCAAAGGATTGATATCTAAAAAAGCAATCACCTTTTCGTCTTCTGCGACGATATGTCCAGGGATTTCGCGGTTTATAATTTTCGTGAAAATACTTGCCATTGACGTGACTTTTAAAGTGAAATATCCAACACTTCAAATTCTATTATTCCTCCAGGGGTTTGAATTTCAGCCTTTTCTCCTACTTTTTTCCCTAACAAGCCAGAACCGATTGGAGACTGAACTGAGATTTTTTTAGCCTTTAAATCTGCTTCTTCTTCGCTAACCAAGGTATATTGTACCTCCATTCCATTTTTAGTGTTCTTAATTCGAACAGTGCTCAAAACAGAAACTTTAGAAGTATCAACCGATGACTCATCTAAAACACGAGCATTACCAACCACTCCTTCCAACTGCGCAATTTTAGCTTCCAAATGTCCTTGAGCATCCTTTGCCGCGTCATATTCAGCATTTTCACTCAAATCGCCTTTATCACGTGCTTCTGCAATTTGTTTTGCAATATCTGCGCGACCCTTAGATTTTAATTCTAATAACTCTGCTTTGAGTTTTTCATATCCTTCTTTAGTATAATATGAAATATTCCCCATGGTAATGTGATTTTAAAAAAATGAAATAAAAAACGGCCTTCACTGAAAACCGTCAATCATACAAAAATAATAGATTTTTACTTCCCTACCAATTCCGGGATATTGGTTTTTATCTGATCGAGAAGATCATCATCGAATTTTGCCAGATAAAGTGTCTTTGCTTTAGCAAGTTGATCTAATGTAAGCCCTTTAACTCCCCTTAGGTCCGCTTTATATAAACTAGCATTTTCAAAATCAGCACCGGTTACATAGGCATTCTTTAAATTAGCCTCCATTAAAAAGGCATTTTTAAAGTTGGTCTTAATTAAAAAAGCATTCTCTAGACTTGCTTTAATCAAATAGGCATCTTTAAAATTAGCTCCACTAGCGTAACTATTTTCCATGTTTGCCTGATTGAGATTCGAGTTTTCAAGATTCGTCTGGTTTAATCTGGCATTCACTAAGTTACTTTCTATTAAAAAGGCATTGCTTATATTAGCACTATTCATATTCGAACCTGCCAAATTAGCATAGTTGAGGTTTGTCTTTGCCAAATAAGAATTCACGAGATTCATTTCATAAATTCCATGACGGTTGAGACGTTTAATATTACCCACCGTTCTAAAGGCAGCCTCTTCGGATTCCCACAAACGGAAATCATCAATTTCATCTTTATACGTTCTGATACGCTGACGCTCTTCACCGCTTTTATTAAGCCAAAAAATTAATATACCAATTACGGCAATATCAAAAAGCATCCCATGGGCTTCTACTAAAATTTGCCCCCAATAAGCATCAAAATCTTCGAGGTAATACCGAAGACTTAAAGACAATACGACTACTGACAATAAACCTAAAACAATAAGAGAAGTGAGCACTGGTTTTTCCAATACATCATTCAATAGTTGTTTTAGTCGTTTTATTTTATCCTTGAACATTTAATCAATTTCTTAAATGCAAAATGAGCGATTTATTGTTAAATATAATAATTTTAGCGCCCATTACTATAAACGCGGCTCCATATTTAATGTAATATTATCTACTGTTTACTACAGAAAGCATCGATTATTTTATTTGAAATTACTTCACTTATTTTTTGATATGACTCTACAGTCCAACCTGCCACATGAGGTGAAAGAATAACATTTGGATGATTTGCCAAATAATCCAATTCGGCTTTTTCTTGAATGTTTAACGTTGATATTTTTTCATTTTCCAACACATCAAGCCCCAATCCCTTTATTTTACCTGATTTAAGGCCGTCAATTAAAGCTGAATTTTTAGCAATTTTGCCTCGACTGGCGTTTATTAAATAAATAGACTTCGAAAATTCACAAATAAAGTTATCGTTTATTAAATGATTAGTTTCATATGTAAGAGGAATGTGAAAAGTGACCAAATCAGCATTTTCAAAAATTTGACTCATTTCACAAAATTCAACCCCTTCAAATATTAAGTTTTTTCTATACTTATCGTAAGCTAAAATGGCACAGCCAAAGCCTTTTAAACGCTTAGCAACCTCGGATCCTGTATTTCCAAACCCTACAATACCAACCGTCATATTCCCTAGCTCAAGTCCACGATTCCCTTCACGATCCCATATTCCTGCTTGAATTTCCTTATGCCCTTTATTCAAATGATTAGTAAGTGATAAAATCAGTCCCAAGGTATGATCGCCCACTGCCGCTCGGTTCCCTTCAGGTGCGTTGATTATTTGAATACGATGTTCCTCTAAAAATCGATGATCTAAATTATCGGTTCCTGCGCCTGCTCTGGCTACAAATTTTATTTTTGGGTTAGCACCCAGTAATTTTTCATCTACAAACACCTTACTTCTCACCACCAACCCATCATATTCCCCAATACAATTCTCGATTTCAGGTTTCGAAATTTCAGGACGATAATCTACTTTCACACCTTCCTGTATTAAACGCTCCATGAGGTGAGGATGCATATCATCAACAATTAAAACTTTCATTTTAAAGATTAGCAGATAATAAATGAATAGAATAAAAGTAAATGGCTAGCCCTAAAATATCATTTAGCGTGGTAATAAACGGACCACTAGCTAAAGCCGGATTAAACCCTACTTTATTCAATATTAATGGAGTAATGGTACCAACCAAAGAAGCAATCACCACTACGCTGAAAAGGGAAATGGAAACTATAAACCCTTGCTGAATACTAAAACTCATAAAATGAGTGGCACCAAATACTAATAAGCTCAATACAAAACCATTTAAAAGAGCAATGGTAAATACCTTTAATAATCTTCGCCAAAGATTCTCTTCGAAAACAGAATGTTGTGACAAACTTTGAACAACAATCGAAGAAGATTGAATACCCACATTCCCCCCGGTTGCCTGGATTAACGGTAAAAAAAGCGCAATCCAAGCGCCGGCCATAATATCTTTCTCAAACAGCCCCATGAACTCAGCACTCATCAATCCCCCAACAACTCCAATTACCAACCAAGGCAATCTCGCTCGAGTTAGCATCCAAACACTATCGTCTTCCTCAACATCTTCAGTAATACCCGACATCAACTGACGTTCTTCCTCCGCCATTTCGGTAATTACATCAATAATATCATCGACCGTAATCCGCCCGACTAATTGTCCACTGACATTTACTACCGGAATCACTTCAAGATCATACTTCTGCATAATTCCAGCAACTTCTTCTTCACTCATCGAAGTTTCGACTGAAATGATTTCTTCGTCAAAAAGCTCACCAACCAGTGTCTTATCATCAGACAATAGAATGCGTTTTAAAGATACCCTACCTAATAAATGGTTAAAATCATCAACGACGTAAACGGAATATATTTTATCTACTTTCTCCGCTTGTCTTCGAATTTCCTCTATTGTTTGAATAACCGTCCACGATTTATTGGCCTTCACCAATTCCTTGGCCATCAAACCACCTGCTACATCTTCATCATAATGTAACAGTTCTATAATATTTTGCTCTACTTCGCGGTCATCTATTAAAGAAATGATTTCTTCCCTTTCTTTAATAGGAAGTTCATTCATAATATCTGCAGCATCATCAGAATCTAGATCTCCTACAACACGCGCAATTTCTTCTTTATTAAAGATTTTAAGGAAGTCGGAACGAGTATCCTCGTCCATGAAATTGATCACATCGACTGTAGCTTCCTTCCCTAATAAATCCAGTACGTATTTAGCTTCAACGGTGACTAACTCCTCCAATAATGCAGCAATATCTGCCACATTAACCCCTTGGAGCGAATCAACAATAAACTTTTCATCCTTTGCTGAAATCGCATCTTCCAACCGGTCAAGGAATTCTTTTGATAACTCAAATTTGGTTAAAGCTTCCACCCTTCTTCTACATCTTTAGTCAATTTAACAAAGTCTTGAACACTAAGCTGTTCTGCTCGTTTGTCCAAAATGGATTCTCCTATGATACTTGCTGGCAAATTTAGACTTTTTAACGCGTTGCGCAATGTTTTGCGTCTGTTTTGAAATCCTTGTTTTACAAGTTTAGTAAACAACTCTTCATTGCAATCAAGTGATTGTGTCGTATTTCTTTTAAGCCTAATAACCCCCGAATTCACTTTAGGTGGAGGATTGAAGGAACCAGGCTCAACCGTGAACAAATATTCTATATCATAATAGGCTTGAAGTAGAACACTTAAAATTCCGTAAACCTTACTACCTGGAGGCGAACTAATTCTTTCTGCCACCTCTTTTTGCAACATTCCTACTACCTCAGGAACCTGATTTCGTATTTTCAACAGTTTGAAAAATATTTGAGAACTAATATTATAGGGGAAATTTCCAATAATCGCAAAAGGAGCTTCCGGCAAGCCATCTTCCATCTTTAAAAAATCACCTGAGATAATTCTAAACTGATCCTCTTTGTAATTCTCCCTTAAATAAGTCACCGATTCAGTGTCAATTTCAACAACTGTTAATTGATAATCTTTCCGAACGAGAAACTGCGTGAGGACCCCGGTACCAGGACCTATTTCTAACACCTGTGCATATTCTCCATGGTTGGTAAGGCTGTTTACAATCTTTTCTGCAATCGCCGGTTCTTTTAAAAAATGTTGTCCGAGGTGTTTTTTAGGTCGTACCACTGGGTGATGTTTAATAAAAATAAAAAAGGTAAATCTATCTTATTTTAAATAAGCGTATTTTTCCTTTAAATTGCGTCAAAGATCGCAATAAAATTAAGCTCATCCTATGTCTAGCGAAAAACAAGAATTACCTAAAATTGGAATTACACTTGGAGATATCAATGGTATTGGTCCGGAAGTCATTATGAAATCTCTGGTCGACCAGCGAATATTCAACAATATGACTCCTATTATATATGGTTCGACCAAGACATTGAGTTACTATAGAAAGAATTTCAGATTAAATGATTTTCAATATACCCAAGTAAAATCAGCCGCCGATGCCATTCCTAGAAAAGTAAATGTTATCAATTGCTGGGAGGAAACCTTAGAAATTAACGCAGGCCAACCGACAGAAGCGTCATCAAAAGCAGCTCGATTAGCATTGCAAAAAGTAGTTGAAGACATTAAGGAGGGGCATATAGACGCCATTGTTACGGGCCCAATTAACAAGCACAACATTCAAAGTGATGATTTTCATTTTCCTGGTCACACCGAATATTTAGCTGAAATGTTTGGCGCACAGGATTGCATCATGTTGATGGTAGGTGAGAATTTAAGAATTGGATTGGTGACGGGACATATTCCTCTAAGAGAAGTGGTCGATAAATTAAATCCTGAATTGATAGAAAAAAGAATCAATGTACTTGAAAACTCTTTGAGGAATGATTTTGGAATTCAAAAGCCACGTATTGCGATTTTAGGAATAAATCCACACAATGGAGATAAGGGGCTGATTGGAAGTGAAGAAGAGCAATACTTGAATGATCTTATACAAAAAATGCGAGATTCAGGAAAATTGGTTTTTGGTCCTTACCCAGCGGATGGGTTCTTTGGGGAGGGGAGGTACACGAAATACGATGCGATTTTAGCAATGTATCACGATCAAGGATTAATTCCCTTTAAAACTTTAGCGTTTGGGAACGGAATTAATTTTACTTCGGGGCTACCAATTATTCGCACATCTCCTGACCACGGAACCGCTTATAGCATCGCTGGGCAGAATATTGCGAACGAATCCTCGATGCGTCAGGCCATCTATCAGGCGTATGACTTAGTGAAAAACAAGAAATAATTCAACGGATATTTAATATTCTTTGAAATAATTAAAAATATCTTCTTAAATTTGCGTCCCGTTTAAAATGGGTATGGGAAAAAAGTGGTTATCTGATTATAAAATTGACATTCAGGGTCTTGGTTTCAAGGCCCATGAATTTAATTTTGAAGCAAATGACTCGTTCTTTGAACAGTTTGAGAACTCTCCGGTTGAAAAAGGAAGCTGGCAATGCCACGCTAAATTAGACAAATCGGAGACCATGATTCAGGTAGAATTTGAATTGAAAGGTGACGTTATATTGCTCTGCGACAGAAGTTTAAGGGAATTTAATGAATCAATTCAATTGAGCCAAACACTGATTTTCAAATATGGAGATCAATGGGAGGAAATGGATGACAATTTAATTATCATCCCCAGAAACCTAGATCAATTGGATTTGGGAAGTTATTTCTTTGAGTATATTGTATTGAATTTACCAATGAAAAAGCTTCATCCGGATTTAAGATCTGAGGAAGAAGAGGAAATGGATGATATTGTTTATTCAACTGATGAAGACTCAACTGAAAAATCAGAAGAGCAGCTAGACCCCAGATGGAATGCTTTAAAGAATTTAAGAAAATAAATATTTAGAAAAAATGGCGCATCCTAAGAGAAAAACGTCCAAAACCAGAAGAGACAAAAGAAGAACGCACTACAAAGACAGTGCTAAAAATTTGGTTACTTGCCCGATTACTGGAGAATTACACCTTCCTCACCGTGCATTTTGGCACGAAGGCAAACTTTACTATAAAGGTAAAGTTGTGATGGAGAAGGAAGTACTTGCATAAGCAGGCAACCTAAATTTTCCAACATATGCAACAAATAAAAGCCGCAATTACCGGAGTACATGGTTATGTACCTGAGTACCGCCTGACCAATCAGGAATTGGAAACCATGGTCGATACTAACGACGAATGGATTACATCCCGAACCGGAATTAAAGAACGAAGAATTCTTAAAGGTGAGGGTCAAGGGACATCAGTTATAGGAGTAGAAGCTGTTAAAGGCTTACTCGAAAAAACGAATACCAACCCGGAAGATGTTGAGCTTTTAATTTGTGCTACCGTGACACCTGACATGGTGTTCCCGGCAACAGCGAATATTATTGCCACTAAAGTAGGTGCCGTAAATGCATTTAGCTACGATATTTCTGCTGCCTGCTCAGGATTTTTATTTGCACTTACAACTGCTGCAAGTTTTATTGAATCCGGAAAATACAAAAAAGTAATCGTTGTTGGAGCCGACAAAATGTCCTCCATTATCAACTATAAAGACAGAGCCACTTGCATCATTTTCGGTGATGGAGGTGGTGCTGTTTTGCTTGAGCCTAATTCAGAAGGACTAGGAATTCAGGATAGCATACTTCGATCTGATGGCGCTGGTGAAGATTATTTGCGCATGAAGGCAGGTGGAAGTCGTTATCCCGCAAGTCAAGAAACCGTACAAAACGAAGAGCATTATGTTTTTCAAGATGGTAGCACTGTATTTAAATTTGCCGTTACTAACATGGCTGATGTGAGTGCTCAAATCATGGAAAAAAATAATCTAACTTCTGAAGATGTACAATGGCTGGTTCCCCACCAAGCCAACAAACGTATCATTGACGCAACCGCACGACGCATGGGTGTTGATGACGAGAAGGTTATGATGAATATTGAAAAGTACGGCAACACCACTGCCGGCACCATTCCTCTATTACTATGGGATTATGAAAACAAACTTAAAAAAGGAGATAACCTTGTGTTAGCTGCTTTTGGAGGTGGTTTTACCTGGGGTTCGATATATCTAAAATGGGCTTACTGATTTTCAGGTATTGCTATTAATCATAACATTTGTATCTTTAACCGAATAAACTAATTCTATGGCTACAACTGCCGATTTTAAAAATGGGCTTTGCCTGGAGTACAACCACGATATATTTGCTATCGTTGAATTCCAGCACGTAAAACCTGGAAAAGGCCCAGCTTTTGTTAGAACAAAGCTTAAAAGTGTTACCACGGGAAAGGTAATTGAAAATACCTTTACTGCTGGTGTAAAAGTGACTACAGCGCGTGTCGAACGTCGTCCTCATCAATTCCTTTATAAAGATGATTTAGGACACCACTTTATGGATTCCAATACTTTCGAACAAATCAACATTCAAGTAGACCTTATTGATGCCCCTGATTTTTTAAAAGATGGGCAAGAGGTGGATGTAATTGTACACGCTGAAAATGAAAAAATACTCGGATGTGAACTTCCTCAATTTGTGGAAATGACCATCGTATATACGGAACCTGGCCTTAAAGGCGATACTGCCACCAATGCATCTAAACCTGCTACGGTGGAAACGGGTGCGACTATCCAAGTACCTTTATTTATCGATCAAGATGAACGTGTAAAGGTGGATACTCGAACAAGATCTTATGTTGAACGTGTAAAATAGGGAAGAACCTAATGAAAGAGATGACCATGAAAACAAAAGAAATTAGGGATTTAATTGATTTTATTTCTCAAAGCGGCTTGAATGAGGTGAATATTGAAACGGAAGAACTGAAGCTTTCTGTAAAAAGAAATCCAGACACTCGTGTTACCGAAATGGCTGCCGCTCCTGTTATGAGAGCTCCAGAAATGGCTGCTGCACCTGCTGCCGCTGCGCCTGCCGCCGCTGCACCTGCTGCTCCTCAATCAAGTCATAAGGAAATGAAATCACCTATGATTGGTACTTTTTATCGATCTGCAAGTCCTGAGTCACCGTCATTTGTGAATGTAGGCGACACAGTCGAAAAAGGACAAACCATTTGCATCATTGAGGCTATGAAGCTTTTCAATGAAATCGAAGCGGAATTCAGCGGTACTGTTGTTAAAGTATTAGTTGATAATGCTTCTCCTGTTGAATTTGACCAACCGCTGTTTTTGATAGATCCAGCATAACCTCGAACCCTCGATCTTATGTTTAAAAAAATACTTATAGCCAATAGAGGTGAAATTGCCCTTCGGATTATCCGAACTTGTAAAGAAATGGGCATTAAAACTGTAGCAGTGTATTCAAAAGCTGATGCAGAAAGCCTACACGTTAGGTTCGCCGATGAAGCAGTTTGCATTGGAGAAGCTCCAAGCAGTAAATCTTATTTATATATCCCCAGTATCATCGCAGCAGCAGAAATTACTAATGCTGATGCCATTCACCCGGGATATGGTTTCCTTTCTGAAAATGCTAATTTTTCCCAAGCATGTGAAGAATACGGAATTAAATTCATAGGAGCTTCGGCCGATATGATTAATTCTATGGGTGATAAGGCAACTGCAAAGGCTACCATGAAAGCTGCCGGAGTGCCTACCATTCCAGGATCTGTTGGTTTAGTTGATTCCATTGAAGAAGGAATTGAACTGTCTAAAGAAATTGGATACCCTGTTATCTTAAAAGCAACCGCC
>JAHEMU010000405.1 GCA_024643485.1 Cytophagales bacterium | reverse complement strand
GTATTTAGAACATAACTACCATTTTCATCTGTTACATAAGCACCTGTTCTAGGATACCCATATTCATCCATTACAATGTCACCGTTTTCATTTCTTAGATAGGTAGTTCCTTCCAACCCAAATAGAGGCGAACCAACAATTGAAGAAGGTTTAGCAGCACTGATTACCTGACCACTAGTCACATATAATTTTGAAACGAAGCTAGGTAGGTCAATTAAAACAGTGTTGTTAACCGAAGCATTTGCCGAAATTGTCCATTTTAATTTTGGACTATTCATCAATTCATGTTCCAAGAATACTTCATATCCATTATTTTCAATAGACCCTTGATTGAAGGTTAATATAATCCATCCTGATGTTGGAGAAATCCGAGTAGTGATTATTTGATTCTCTGATCGTTTTTTATAGAAAGAGAAATCCATTCTAGTTTTGCCGCCAAACCAACGAGTATCAAAACCCAATTCGAGGTCTTTGGTAAATTCTGGCTCAATGGTAGGATTTCCAGCATAATAATCATACTTCCAACCCCCATTAATGGTTTGTATTTGTTCAAGAACAGCTACGTTTGAATGCGGAGGAGCATCTTTACCCACCATTGCCCATGAGCCTCTCAATTTTGAGTAGGTTAAAATATCATTTGGCCCTATAATTTCAGATAAATTGATACCACCACTTACCGAAGGGTAGAAAAAGCTGTTGTTATTTAAGGCTAATGAACTTGAAAAGTCATTTCTTCCTGTTAGCGTTAAATAGTATATTCCGTTATAATCAAATTTAAATTCGCCAAATATGCCAATCATCCGTTTCCTCAATAAACCTTGAGAAAAATTTTGTGTTTCCAGGTTGTTAATATTATCCAAATCAGGATTAAGGTAAGTATCTCCAAATACCGTAGTTGTCCTTGCAGATTCCATTTGAATATTATTCCCTAACATGATTGAGAAATTAAATTTTTCTGCTACCATTTGCTCATAGGAAACTAACAAAGTAGAATTAAGTCGTTGATAAAATCGATTGCTTTCGTAAATGCTTCCCTTTACGTTATTTATTGTTTCAGGGGAGGTAATACTCTTATAATGTTGATGTGTTATATCACTACCAAATTTATAATTCACACTTAAACCCTCCATTGGTTGCAAATCGATACTTGCCGAAGAAATCAATCGATCTACCTCATCTTTTCTCGGATTGTTTTCAATGCTCCAATACGGATTTTCAGGGCTTATTAAACCAGAAGGAAGTAAATAACGTTTGGTGCCATCAGCATTTAAATATTGTGACATTTGATTATTTAATGGCCAGCGATACACATTATACATACTTCCAAATCCATTTCTTGTATTGTCTGAATGAACATAGTTTACTGACGAACCAACAGAAATCATATCATTGATTTTTGTGTTACCTTTCAACAAAGTACCGACTCTTTTATAACCTTCTCCTGGTACAATACCCGTTTGATTCAACAAATTGGCAGACATATAAACAGTTGATGATTCAGAACCTCCGTTGATGGATAAGTCCGTTTTATTAGTAATCCCTGTTTGAAGGAACTCCCCAATATTATCATACTTTTGATCTACTGGTGTAAATAATGAGCCAAATGAAGAGGACGTTTCATTATCGAATAATCCAAGACTTCCTTGTTTGTACAATTGCTGACGAGGGGGTGTTTTCAACACGCTATTCGCAGAAAATGAAGTACCTACATCGACAGTAACTTTACCCGCTTTACCTGATTTGGTAGTAATTATAATGACACCATTCGCTGCATCAATTCCATATAAAGCGGCAGCGGCAGCTCCTTTTAGTACAGAGACAGATTCAACGTCTGCCATGTTGATATCCATCGCCCTATTTCCTCCACCGTAGGCTGCCGAGTTATCGATTGGAATTCCATCGACAATAAATAGCGGTTGGTTATTTTGTGATTCATTTACAGAAGTTGCACCCCTAATTAGGATGTGGCTACTTGCTCCGGGGCTACCACTTGAATTGGTGATTTGAACTCCGGCCATTTTACCAGAAAGCGCATTTACCACATTACCTTGATTTGAATCGGACAACTCCTTTCCATTCACTTGTTGTACGGCATAGTTTAATTCTTTCACTTCCTGTTTTACACCAAACGCAGTAACCACCACTTCGCTTAATTGAACTAAATCAAGTTCCATCGTAACGTTAATTGTAGTTCTATTATTTACAGGAATACGCTGTGGTTTATATCCGGTAAAGCTATAAATTAATAAAGGTGAAGGTGAATCACCTAATTCCAGTTTATATTTCCCTTCAATATCTGTAATGGCGCCTTTGGTGGTACCGTCAATTACGATAGTAACACCAATAAGTGGAAGGTTATCGTCGCCAGAGGTAACGACACCTTCCACTGTTTTTGATTGCCCGAAGGCAAAAAACCCATTAACAACTATTCCTATGAAGAGAAAAATATTACGCAATTTCATTTTTATAGACATGATCTTTTCTATCACTTTGAGGTAAACTTAAGCAGATATTGCAAATAATGCAACACAATTCGGGCATATTCGGGCATATTTTTTTAAATTTTTCGAAATTTTTTGCACGTTTTGACAAAATATGGCAAAGGAGGTATGT
>JAHEMU010000404.1 GCA_024643485.1 Cytophagales bacterium | reverse complement strand
AGAGAAGAAGATCCACTTCCTCCGAGTAACGCTACTTTAGGCGCTTTTATATAATGGACATCCCCTGAGCCTACATCTACCCCTGAGGACATAAATCCGGTGGTAGTAGAATAAACCGGCACATTAAATTTCGAAGAACCAGCATTCAATATTTGCGCTATCTCGTCAGATAAATGTTCGTTATTCCGTTGTGTAACAATTAACGTTCCCGGTTGATAGGTCCTGGTTCCATCTGAAAAGGGCATTCCCGCAGATCTAATTTTCAAACCAGCCGATTGTAGATAGGCAAGAAATTTTGCTGACTGAAAACTAGTGTATGGAATAAAATACGCATACGCCTTTTCCTCCACTTTTGTAGAAGAAGAATGACTATAAGCAGCTGTATTTTTCTGACTTACCGACTCTGTTAATGCCATAGCGTCTAAACCGTACGCATAAGGAACTGACCAAGCGGTAATATCATAGGTTAGAGAATCAGAATAGTAAGTTTGAGGTTCAAAAAGAACTGAAATGAGTGTCGCTTTTGATTGATCCACATTAATAATCAAATCATTGGCAGTTAAGTTTACACTTTTGTTTGTACCAGACTGATAATCAAATCCTGAAACGGCTTTTTTACCAATCACAGGGTTTCCGTATGAAATTTTATGTTGGTCTAATAAACTTGCCAATTGAGCGAGTTTGTCCGGGTGATTAGTTCCTTTAATAACAAAGGATTTGTATTTTGAATTAGAAGGAGCAGTTTTGAAATATTTCTCAAATTCATTTATCACTCTATCCGCATTTTGGGAAGTGACCTCTACTGTACTAAGTCCATTCGAATGGTGGTGAGAAATTCGAGAAACGAGTGTTAATTCGTCGCCCATTTCAGTAGTTACCGTAAGCCCTCCGCGGCCTCCACCCCCTTGTTCGTAGGTCATACCAATGGCTCCATTATAGGTAGGGTACGTATCTCCATAGCTCGGATATAAGAGATCAAAACGCTGACGCGTAAAATACAACCAGTTATTTTTATCAAAATAAGTGGCATTGTTTTTTCCAATGGTAGTTTGAAATTCCCGTTGCCAATTGGTAATCAATTCGTGGAACGGTTCTGCTGCAGGTGCCATATAGTAAGGGCTATTCATCCCCTGCTCATGAAAATCGACATGCACCATCGGCATCCACTCGTGGTATTTTTTAAGTCTTTGTTGGCTTTCCGCTTGTTTTAACCAAGCCCAATCCCGGTTTAGATCAAACAGATAATGGTTGGCTCTTCCTCCCGGCCATGGTTCGTTGTGTTCCATGCTATTTGGATCGGGATTGGGCGTGCTATTTTGATATTGATTATAAAAATTCGCATATCGATCACGACCATCGGGATTGATACATGGATCAATGATAACCACAGTATTTTCTAACCATTTTTTCGATTTCGCATTGTTTGGATCTACCAAATCAAAAAGCGTTTGCATGGATGCCTCCATAGAAACCGATTCATTTCCATGAACATTATAACTAAGCCAAACAATCGCTTTTTTATTAGAAGTAGGAGCACCTTCTTCAATTCTTGCTAGTTTTAAATTATTGGCTCGAATCTCCTCCAGGTTTTTGAAATTATCAGGAGAGGTCAAAACAGCTACAATCAAATCGCGATGTTCGTAGGTTTCGCCATACTTTTCCACTTTCACATTTCCCATTTGAGAAGCGACGTATTGAAAATATTCTACCACCTTATGATGGCGGGTAAATCGAGTTCCCAGTTCATATCCCAAATACTCCTTTGGACTTTTTAACGATTGACTAAAAGCGATTGATGTAAACAGAAAAGACACAAAAAGAAGGGTAATTTTTTTACTCATATTGGTATAGTACTTGTTTAGAGAAATAAAGAAGAAAGATATAGATTCAAGACTCCGTTCCTTACACAAAGGATGGTTATTTTATCTGAATATATATCAAGCAGAAGCATTATGTCAAATTTACAAAATAATCAGTTAATTCAGTTTTTATTATACTGCCATATATAAAAATAATAGGACTAATTACAGGTGACTACCTGTTTAACCAATAGTTAATTTTAAAACTCAAACTCCAAGAATTAGATTGGGTTAGGAGGTTTTGCTCCCGGCTATTGAATACGATAAATATATCTGACGCTGGCTTATATCTCCATTGAAGTCTTGAATTGAATCCCCAAACCTCTTTTTGTTCGTTGTACTGAAAGATGTTCGAAAAAAACAGATTTTTAGTAAATGTAAAATCCAACTTAGTGCCAATCAGCCAAAATTGATAGGTATTCCACGGCGCTGGCATTTCCAAAGTGGTGTGTGTTAAAATACCATTTATGCTAGCATAAGGTTGAAATCGATAACCTAACTCACCATAAATACTTCTTTTTTCACCGTTTTGATAGTAACCACCAAGATCTGCACTTAGGTTATAGGTAAATAAAGACTGTGGTCTGCTTGCATAAGAGGCTATTACTGTATTCCACTTATGGGCGGATCCGATGGGCAGGGTGGTCCCGTTCCTTTGGGTTGGATCGAAAGGTGATTGAAGCATCACAAACTGATTTAATGCTGAAATTTTAAGAGACGATCGATTCAAAAAATTAAAGTTATAATCTAGTTGTCTTGTGTAATC
>JAHEMU010000403.1 GCA_024643485.1 Cytophagales bacterium | reverse complement strand
CAGTTGATCGAATCGATTATTAAATTTATTTACTAGGGTAATTTTAGGCTCTGGAATATCTCTAACATAAAAAGGATGCACGAGAAGAGGATCCCCTTTATATAATAGTGTAAGCTCAATTTTTTCCTTTACGTTAGGAATAATACTCAATTTATTATTTCCAGGGTTATAAATTACATTTGAATTGGTGGCTTTAAAGGAGACAAATTGCAAACTATCTTCGCTGATTCCACTTATTTTGACCTGGTTGGAGCAATTATAATACAACGTATCCATTGAAAAGGAAATTTCAGTTTCCCCTTGATATTCAGAATAGGAATTAGGCAATATTTCATTTTCGCCAATAATTAAAAAAGGCATTGGGCAGTTTAATAAAAGAATCCAATAAATTATTGAAATAGGGAAGGAGAATAGATAAAGGGGCTTTTTTACAATAGACATAATATGATATTAAAGTAAATTCCAATAATAATTATTGATACCTATTGTACAATATAGTTTAAAAGGATCAAAAAATATAATTAATATTTCCTTTTAGTCTTCCGTATTTAAAGAGTTATTAATAATTAAATCTGATATTTATTTAATTTAAACTCATATCTACCTCAGCAATTGCTTGTGTTAAAATTTGGCAAGACTGGTTAAAATGGTCCTCTTCTTCTTTCGAAAGTTCCGGAGTGAGCACTTCTTCAATTCCGAATTCTGAAATAACAGAAGGCAAGGAAGTAGCCAAAATACCACCTGAATTCAATCCAGTTTGAACAGAAGAAATGCTGACAATTCGGCGGTCACCCCGTAAAATCCATTTGATTAATGCAGCAGTAACCAAACCAATTGCATGATTAGTAGCTCCCTTTCTTTGGATAATTTCATATGCTGCTGTTCGCACCTGTTCACTGATTTCTTTTTCAAAACCGATGTCCCAGCCTTTCCAATTTCTAAGAGGAACATTACCCACCGTTGCGCGAGACCAAACGGTAACTTCGGAATCTCCATGTTCTCCAATTACATTGGCGTGAATGCTGTGCGGATCAACATTTATTTTCCTTCCAATCATTTCACGCAAGCGGGCTGTGTCAAGCATGGTTCCGGTACCAATTACTCTGCCAGTGGGGAGTCCAGTGAACTTTTGATAATAGAAAGTCAAAACGTCCACCGGGTTTGAAACGATGATCAATATCCCATTGAATCCTTTAAGCTGTAGCGCTATATTTTTAGCGATTTTAACGTTATCATGCAGTAAATCGAGACGAGTTTCATTGGGTTTTCCGCCCCTTCCGGCAGTAATTACAATAGCCGAACAATGAATCATTTCCGGAATGGTGCACGCCTTAACTTCTGCGGTTGGCAGAAAGGAAGAACCATGATTCATATCCATGGCTTCACCTTCCGCAACGGAATGGTTTAAATCATTTACTAGTAACTCCTTGCAGATTCCTGCATTCAAAATAGAAATGGCGACAGAAGAACCTACCCAACCCATGCCAATTATTCCAATCGAATTTGTTTTCATAACCTTATCTTATCGCTTTCTTACCAATCATTTTATTATCGGAAAGATACGCAATGAAAATAAAAAAAAACGGTGCTATGTTAACGGAATGGTTTGTATAATTACCAGATATCCATTCAAAAAACATATTGAAACCTCACCTTACATTCTAAAAATTTGATAGCCTCCGGAATCCTCTAATGCCCAAAAACGAAACTGGCAAGGGAGGTGTGACCCCTACGGGGTCTGGGGGTGATTGTGAATTCTACGGTTATTGAGGTGAGACCCCTACGGGGTCTGGGATCCTACTTTCTGTAACCTTTAACCTGTTTCTGTTTCTGTTTCTCATTCTCATTTCCATTCTCATACCTTTCACGATTAACCCTTACCAAATATCCCTCAACTTGGCATCAAATAGAAAATCCTGAGCCAAAATGTGCTGTCGTTTTCCGTGAATCCTTAACTCATGCTGACTAACCCAAATGCTATCCGGCCTATAGGCATGGCACATGTCGTAAGCGGGAGCTAATTCCCAAGTGCCACTTTGTTTCAATAAGAGGGAAAAATCCTTGGTATAATCGTTTTTCCTCTCACTCATCGTCCAATAACAATAACACCAACAGTCATGAAAGTCTTAGAAAACGGTTGAAGTTATATTTCTGCAAAACGCTTAATTTACTTTATGAATTCCGATAATGTAATTTTTTGCAAAATTGGAATTTTGACTGCGAGAGCATCTGATCATTTTTGAGTTCCTCGTGAATCAACATCGATTTATCAACAGAGTTTCTGAATATGTTAAAGATCTTTTAAAATATAAATGTTTTATAAATCATCAAGTCCAATCACCCATTGTCGAATTGATTCCTGAAACTGAGGATCGAACGGTTGCTTTTCTGCCGTAGCCCAATCAACGCATCGGTCTTTGACAATGTAAAAGCCGTGCTGACCGCCTTGCATCACCTTAATAGTAAAATTATCAGGAGGATTATCATTAAATACTTTGTTGAAATGTGCAATGTTTTGATCAGGATCTACATTGATATCGTGCTCTGCAAATAAAAACAAGGTTGGACATTTAATCGATTTAAGTACCTCATCATTGTCATAATCTGCAATCAGGTACCAAAATCGCGCT
>JAHEMU010000402.1 GCA_024643485.1 Cytophagales bacterium | reverse complement strand
ATGTCGTATTTGGAACGAAATTCCGAAAACCTTTAATTATCCCTGAAATTGAAATCATCTTACATAAATATATTTCCGGTATCATTGAGAAAACCAAAAACAAATTATTAATCATAAATGGAACACAAGACCATATTCATATTTTAATTGGAACAAAACCAGATACCTGTTTAGCAGATCTAGTTAGAGAAATAAAAAAGTCGTCTTCAAAATTCATTAATGATAATAATTATATGGAGAAAAAATTTGAATGGCAAGGTGGCTATGGTGTGTTTTCTGTAAGTCCATTTGCAGTCAAAGTGGTCATTAACTATATTAAAAATCAAAAGGAACACCATAAAAAAACAGACTTTAAATCTGAATATGGAAAGCTTCTAAAAGACCATGATATTGACTTTGATGAAAGATATTTGTGTTGAAGGTAGGGAGGTTAGACCCCTACGGGGTCGTGAGTAGGCATCGTAGGTTGGTGAGTTAATAGGGTTTGACCCCTACGGGGTCTTGGTTAGGTATCGTAGATTGGTGAGTTAATAGGGTTAGACCCCTACGGGGTCCGTGGTTAGGTATTGTAGGTTCATAAGTTGATATCCAATTTAGATAATTGCGGAATTTCTGAAATTCCCGGGCAAGAATACGCTTTCTTTAGTAACTTGCGGGCGCGAATCCACGATTCGCTATTTAATTGACTTACTTATAAAATTTATAATTATGGCTTTCGGATTTTTTAAGAAAAAAGACATCCCTAAAAAAGAAACTTCTAAAGGGAATTCTCATTATCATCATTTGACTGTTAAGGATATTATTCATGAAACAGCGGATGCAATTACTATCGTGTTTGATGCTTCTCCTGATACCATATCCTACAAACCGGGGCAGTTTTTAACACTCATTTTAACCATTGATGGTAAGGAAGTAAGGCGCTCATATAGTTTGAGCTCATCTCCTTTTATTGATGATACTTTGGCTGTTACTATTAAAAGGGTAGACGGAGGTTTGGTTTCCAATTACCTCCCAGACCATTTGAAAGTTGGCGACACGGTAAAAATAATGGAACCTATGGGAACCTTTACTACGGAATTTAATCAGGAACAAAAACGCCATATAGTAATGTTTGGTGGTGGAAGTGGTATCACTCCAATGATGTCTATTATGAAATCGACCATGAATCAAGAACCGAACTCCATTGTGTCTTTGATTTACTGTAACCGAAATATCGACAGTATTATATTTAAACAGGAGCTAGACGACTGGCAGACGAATTTTGAAGGCCGTTTTCATGTAATCCATGTGCTAGATGATGCGCCTATGAACTGGCAAGGGTACAGCGGTTTACTAAACCACGATATGTTGGTTAGCCTGTTTGAGCGTATTCCAGATTGGGGCGTGGATGCCACTACCTATCTGATGTGCGGCCCTGAGGGTATGATGAAAAATGTTGATAACCTTCTCAAAGAACAACATATCCCTTCAGAAAAAGTATTTAAAGAAAGCTTCGTTCAAGGTACTATTGATAAATCCTCAAAAAGTGATACCGAAGGAGCTGTATCGGGTGAAAGCAAGGTTAAAATCCACTACGATGGAGAAACCCATGAAATTACGGTTAAAAAAGGAGATTTTATCCTTGAAACTGCGCTAGATCAGGGGATTGATTTGCCGTATTCCTGCCAAAGTGGCCTATGTACGGCTTGCCGATGTAAAAAGATTGCTGGCGATGTGTCCATGGTGGAGGATGAAGGTTTGTCAGAATCGGAAATTAACGATGGTTTTGTCTTGATTTGCGTGGGTAAGCCGCAGTCTGATACCATTGAACTCGAAGTAGGATGATGCGTAAATTAGTTTTCTTATTGTTGGTAATTGGATGTAACCCTGTCCCTATGGAAACAGACGACGAGCAAAAGGTATTGGTCGAATGGGGAGTTTCCGATGTCGATACTCAAACAGGGACTTTTCTAACGTATTTTAAGTTGATTAATAATACCTCCAAACCTCTTAATTCTTCGAATTGGAAAATGTATTTCAATCAAGTACCAGGGGCGGAATTTAAGAACGAGTTTGTGGAAAGTATTCGGGTTTCGGGATATTATTACCAATTAACCCCGACTGAACAATTCAAGGAAGTAGCTTCAGGCGACTCTATTACCATATCAATTCAGTTCCCAGGTCCTTTAAATAGAATTTCTTTTGTCCCAACTGGATGTATTTTTCAATTGGACGGAGGTATTGTATATAATGCCGACCCGTTGACTAATTACTTTAATAATGGTTTTCCAACCTCCTTTACACAAAAAGAGGGATTTCTTTCAGCGGAAAAATTATACGAAAAGTATTCGTCTTTCAGCAATCATCAATCGGATAATCCAACATTGGTAATACCTCGTCCAGTGTCGTTAAAAACCAATAAGGGAGTTCTTGAATTGAGTGATATAAAGGTGTATTTCGATCCTGAATTTAAAGAAGAAGCCAATAGATTAGGGGAACGACTGAGTCAATTGTTTAGCGGTACTATTTCTCTCACACAAAATCCTGACGAAGCAAATGTTAAATTGGAGCTTAATCCAAATGTCACTGAGTTGGAGGGATATCAGATTTCAATTTCTGATGGCATTGTACACTTACAAGCTTCTACTGATAATGGTG
>JAHEMU010000073.1:7068-9724 GCA_024643485.1 Cytophagales bacterium | reverse complement strand
TTCCATAATATGGATAGGGAATCCCTTAGCCTTTATGGTGACGATATTACTACCTTCATGACGATAATGATCAAAACCAAGTTCTGTTAATCGTTTACTCAACCACGCTGCCCGTCGAACAAGGGTGTTTATTTTCTCATTCCATCCATGTGGACCGTAAGTACTTAAAATCATCCATACCGCTACGGCATTTGCACCTGATCTCGATCCGGAAAGGGTAGAATCCATTCCTTTTACATATTGAGCTTCATCGGTAAGTACATCGTTGATCATACCTTTCCGTGTGATAAAAATCCCCGTTCCATAGGGTGCCTGTACCATTTTATGGGCATCGAGCGTAATGCTGTGAACATCGTTGTTTTTGAATGTCAACTCCGTTTCTTGTTCCATGCTAAATGGGAAAATAAATCCTCCAAATGCCGCATCAATATGTATGCGAAATGGTAAATTTTTTGATTTAAAAACATCCGTATAGGCGTGCACCGAATCGACCGAACCAAACATGGTGGTCATCATATTCGCAATAGTAATGAAGTATTTTACGCCTTCCTGTTGTAGTTGCTCTACCTTTTGGTTTATTTCTGCTGAAGATATTTTCCGTGTATGCTCATCTACAGGGAGAATTCCAGATTTAATTTGAAGAAGATTTACAGCTTTATAAACGCTGTAATGAGTGTCAGATGAACAAATGATTCCAATTTCATTTACAGAAGCTCCGTAGGCTTTCATAAAATGGTTTCGATGCATCCAAATAGCTTGAATATTTGCCTCTGTACCGCCACTCGCTACATATCCATCTTGTTCATTTGGCTTGCCTTTGAATATATCCTCGGCACAAATCCGTATCAATTCATTTTCTATGGCTTGTGTACCAGCAAAAAATGGTTCAGAACTGCCTAATGTGTGACAACCAATGTGATTGGGGTTGGCTACCATAGAGGTAAGGAAGGGAGCATCGGCTAAAAAAGGGGCGTTACTATAAAATACATTGCCATCTAAATGACTTGCAGGAACACCAAAAATAACCTGTTCATGAAAATTAATATTCTTATCTAAAGCTGCGTGTACCCTATCATTAATTTCACCAGGTCTTAATTTTTTCCAAACTCTTCCTCTGTGCATAATTAAAATTTTCACAAAATTAACAAATGTAATGGAAACTACCTTTATAAGTTGAGAAACAACCCAAAGTTAATCTATAATAATCCTTCGCCACTCAAATCAGTTCTTTACCACGTAAATAATTTTCAGGATACCGTTATTTGCCTTAAGGATAAGCTGTATATTTGCAACAGTATTGCAATTATGAAAATTATTGATTCCCCAAAACAATTATTGAAGAAATACAACCTGCACTTAACCAGGTGCAGGGTAGAGGTATTGGAATACTTTTCAAGTCGCCAAAATGCCATCTCAATTCCTGAACTGGAAGATCAATTCACCTCTTTTGACCGGGTTACTTTGTATAGAACAGTTCGAGTTTTTGAACAGAAGGGCATTATTCATTCCATTTCTGATGAAAGTAATGTGACCAAATATAGCCTTTGCCAGGATACGTGTAAGCCGGGGAATCACCAGCACGATCACCTTCATTTTAAATGCACATCTTGTGGAAATTTAGAATGTATTGATGTGAAATTGTCTGAGCCACCACTCATACCTGGATATATAGTAAATGAAATGCAAACCATCGTATCGGGTATTTGTAAAAATTGTAACAAAAACTAAATGAGGTATTTTTTTCTATACATCGGATTTTCAGTAATTACTTTGGTTGGATTTTCTCAAACTTCGCCTTGTGATCAGGTCATTGAAGGAACAATTTATGACTTAAGTACAAAGGAACCGCTTCAATTTGCAAATGTTCAAATTAAAGGAACGACGATAGGAGCCACAACAGATGAAAAAGGCCATTTTATTATTCAAAACGTGTGTAAAGAGGATTTTGATTTGGTTTTTTCATTCATTGGTTATAAACAGTTTATTCATCACCACGATTCATACCACGATTTGCCGGATATTTATTTAGCACCGGATGATTTAATGCTCGATGGGATTGTTATTGAAAGCCAGGCTGTTTACGATGATGTGGCGTCGTTAGCGGTAAGTGAAATTTCCGGAAAGGAATTGGAGCAATTGCACGCGAATGGATTTGGTGATCTCGCTTCAGAAATAACAGGTGTTAATTTACTTACAACAGGTCAGGTGGCAAAGCCCATGATTCATGGACTACATAGCAGTCGTGTTTTGATTGTAAATGATAATGTTCGGCATGAATTTCAAAATTGGGGGAAAGAACATGCGCCTGAAATTGATCCTTCAATGGTTGACCACCTAGAAGTTATAAAAGGGGCAGCCACCGTGCGTTATGGTCCGGATGCTTTAGGCGGGGTTATTCTAATATCCCCGGAACCGTTGCAAGCAGAGCAAAAATTAACAGGAAATGTTTCCCTTACTTCTAAATCAAACGGAAGGGGTGGAGAAGGAGTATTAAAACTGTCCAAAGGATCTCATAATTTCGCATGGCGGTTGGGGGCTTTTGGTTCAAAATATGGCGATTTATCATCAAAAAATTACATTTTATCCAATACTGGTCAGGGAGAGTATGGGGCTAATTTAGGATTGTTATTTCATAAAAATAAGTTTGATTTAGAAG
>JAHEMU010000073.1:0-7058 GCA_024643485.1 Cytophagales bacterium | reverse complement strand
AATTATATCCAACAAGAAATGGGAATATTGAGAGGCTCAGTAGTGGGTAATTTAGAAGATTTAGCAAAAGCGATTTCTGCTGATGAACCTTTCTATACTTCCGATTTTACGTATGATATTAATACACCAAGGCAATTTGTAAAACATACGGTTGCTAAATTAAAAGCGAGCTATTTCATCGAAAATGGTAAAATTGAGGCCCAATATGCTTTTCAAAACAATCATAGGCAAGAATTTGATGTTAGGAAGGGAATAAATAACGAATTACCTTCCATAGACTTAATCCTAAGTACTCATACGTTTGATTTCAATTTCATTAAGGCTAATCCCTGGAAAGGCACACATTCTATAGGGGCGCAATGGATGTTTCAAAACAATGAAAATCAGTCTGGAACGAATACCATTTCCTTTATTCCAAATTATACCATTCAACGTTTGGGAATATATGGGATAGAATCTATTCAAATTGCCAATAAACAGACCCTCGAGGCGGGTATTCGAGTGGATTATCAAAAAAATTGGGTGATAGGGAGAACCATTTCAAATGTATTATTCTACGATGATGCAGATTACCTTAACATGACAGCAACGATTGGCTACTTGAAAGAGTGGAATCATCACGCTTCCTTTAGGTCTAACCTGGGTACCGCATGGCGCCCCCCAAGCATGTCTGAGTTGTATATATTCGGAAAACACCAAGCATCGTTAGAATATGGATTATTTAGGTATGATTTGTCCCCAAACAATCAATTTGTTGCCGGAGATTTTTATGATTCTGGAAAAGGCCAAATAACACCTGAAAGAGGGGTGAAGTGGATAAATTCCGTGGAGAGAAAAAGCGGAAATCATTCCATTGCAATTACTGCATACGCTCAATGGATCGACCATTTTTTTTATAGTAGACCAGCAGGAGTTACAGAAACGGTGCGGGGAGCCTTTCCGTTTTTTGTATACGATCAAACTACGGCAGGACTTTCCGGAATTGATTTTGATTGGCGTTGGAATAAAGGTGAACAATTAAAGGGTCACCTAAGCAGTAATGTATTGTGGGCTAAAGATTTAACTAATAATCAGTATTTTATTGAAATGCCACCTTTCCAAATGCGATACCGTCAGGATTTTTTCATGAATTGGGACAAATTTGAAAATGCAGGGTTTTATATTCAACCTGAATGGATTTTAAAAACGCATAACCAACCACCCATTATTGATGTTAATAGTTTATTAATGGATGGTGCAAACGCATTTATTACCTCAAAGGGTAGTGTTATTTATGATTTATTGGATGCTCCTGCAGGATATGTTTTAGTCGATCTAGGGTTTCATGTGGAGAAAAATAGAATGAGCTTGGACGTACAAATGAGAAATGCCCTGAATACGAGCTATCGTATGTACACAGACCGATTGCGCTATTTTGCTGATCAGACAGGAAGAAATATTGTATTGGCTTTTAAATATACGTTATAATGAAAATGTTAGAAATGAAGGATTTTTTAATAAGATGGTCGTATCGAACGACTTATTTTATCATGGTGGGTTTATTGTTTATGGGATGTAAGCCTGAAAATCCACCTGCAGAAAATGAAGAGGAACTTATTACCGAAGTAAAATTAATTTTTACTTCACAATCAGATGCAACAGTGGTAACTGCACTCGCAACGGATGCTGACGGGGAAGGGCCATTGCCAATGGAAGTCACCTTAAATCCAATACTCGAAAGTCAAACTTTGTATTATTTGGATATTGAAATCAAAAATACAGTAAATAACATTGATTTAACGGAGGAAATAAGAGAAGAAGGAGCCGAACATAAATTCTATTTTCAATTTACCAATGATTTATTCAGTAGTCCATTAGGTGACGGAAATACGGATCTCTTCGACGACCCTATCAATTATTTGGATTCAGATATTGATGGACTTCCGATCGGATTATCTACCTCTTGGCAAACGGGAAATCCGATGAATGGCGGCACTTTTAGAATTGTTCTCAAACACCAACCCGATGTGAAAAGTGCAACAGCTTCCGCGGATGTCGGAGAAACTGATATAGATTTAAGTTGGGTATTAACAATTCAATAAAATAGGTCTCCGTTCTCTATTTTATTGACTAATTTTGATTGATTCTTATCTAGTCTATTAAAATGCGATTATTTTATTACTTCTCTACGCTTTGTTTTCTATTCATTTCACTGATTTCGCAAGCGCAATTTAAGAACCCTCCTAGAGGACAGGTTTATAGAAACGATGTCGTTCCGAGAATTGATATCACAATTGCTGCCAATCTTTTGGACTCGATTTATGATCCCTCGCATTCTTCTTATGATATTGAATATCCGGCCAATTTTACTTTCAATAACGGCGTAATTTCGGAAACAATAACGGAGGTCGGATTTCGGCTTCGTGGAAATACTAGCCGAGCAGCAGAGAAAAAATCGTTTAAAATTTCCTTTAATACGTTTGTTGCGGGGCGTAAATTTTACGGATTGGAAAAATTAAATCTAAATGGTGAACACAACGACCCTAGTATTTCAAGAGCCCGCGTTATTTGGGATGTACTAAGAGATTTGGACTTGCCGGCACCTCGTTCTAATCACGTAAGACTATATATAAACGGTAGTTACTATGGACTTTATTTAAATGTAGAACATATAGATGAAGAATTTGTGCAATCTAGGTTTGGAAATCAAGATGGTAATCTGTACAAATGTTTATGGCCTGCTGACTTAACCTATAAGGGAAGTACGGGGACCAGTTATAAATACTCAAATGGTAGCAGAAGGGTGTATGACTTAAAAACGAATACCACGGAAGATAATTACGATGATTTAGCACAATTGATAAATGTGATCAATAACGCAGGAACTGCAAATTTACAACAACAGCTCGATCCAATTTTTGATGTAAATAGTTACTTAGCACAATTAGCAGTTGAGGTGTTGGTTGGGCACTGGGATGGATATAGTTATAATAAAAACAATTATTATTTGTATAAAAACACGAATAGTGGAAAATTTGAGTTTATTCACTACGATGTTGATAATACATTAGGTATCGACTGGGTGGGAAGGGATTGGACGACTCGCGACATTTATAGTTGGTCTAAGGGTGGTGAGCAACGGCCTCTATTTACTAAATTAATGCAAGTACCAGCCTATCGCGAACGGTATAGTTATTTTATAAATAAATTACTATCAGAAGTTTATTATCCCAGTAGAATGGCTCCTTTAGTTAATGGTATTCGTGACCAAGTGAAAGAATATGTTCCTGATGATTTATATAGAACCCTGGATTATGGCTATGATTATAATGATTTTATAAATAGTTTTTTACACGGACAAGGCGGACATGTGGTGGAGGGTATTAATTTATTTATTTCTGCTAGGACAAGTTCTGCAGCACAACAACTGGATTTTACTTCATCGGCACCTGTTATTTGGTGGGCAGATAATAGTATTCCGTTACAGAGTGAACCTTTGGAAATTTTCACTCGAGTAGAAGACGATCAAGATATGTTAACTGTATCTTTAGAAATAGGTATTGATGATGTTTTTTCAGAAACTGTTTTATTAGACAATGGGTTGCTATTCGACACCTTGGCATTAGACGATCATTACCGATATTTGATTTCTGATTTGCCCTCGTCTTATCATCTTCAATATCGAATTAAGGCGGAAGACCAAGATGGAAGAATATCATACTTTCCTTCGGTTGGATATATTGAAATCAATGTTCAGTCTGCGCCTTCGGTTGAGATAGCCATAAATGAAGTCATGTCTGCTAATACTACTGCACATCTGGATGATATGAATGAATACGACGATTGGGTAGAATTATATAATTTCGGATCGCAATCTCTTCAATTATCTGATTACTTTTTATCGGATAATCCACTGAACAGAAACAAATGGCAGTTGCCAAATAGGGTGTTAAATCCTGGAGAATTTATCGTGTTTTGGGCGGATAACCAACCATCTCAAGGCGACATTCACATGAATTTTAAAATTTCAGCAAGCGGTGAAACTTTAGGATTGTACCACGGACCGGATTATGGTCAAGCGACTATTGATGAAGTGACAATTCCAGCCTTAAATTCCGACCAGTCGTGGGGCCGACAACCTGATGGAAATGGTATGTTTGCAGAAATGGGGATCGGGACTCCTGGTGGTTCTAATCACTATGTCTTGTCCACTTTTGGAGATGATTTTACTGATATTCAAGTTTATCCAAATCCTGCATCAGAGTATATTACAATTAATATTCAGGGTGATAATACAACTTCTGTTTCTTGCTTTTCCATTACTGGAAATCTGGTATTTAAAGAAAAACTTCAATCTGGAGAGCAGCAATTTCCTATAAAAGGATTGAAAAGTGGTGTTTATATTCTTAACTTTAATGGAGTTAAAGAACAGGTTCAACTTCGATTAATCGTATTATAATATGAGTGATTCAATATCTACAGTACTTGCACGAATCGACGAGGCGTCGGATAAGTTAAAACAATTATTGGGTGGAATTGAGGAGGAAGCACTCAATAGTAAACCGGCTGAAAATAAATGGTCGGTGGCTGAAATTTTGGAGCATATCATAAAAATTAATTCTAGTTATTTTCCAATTTTTGAAGCGTTACATCAAGAGAAATTGGTGATTTCGTGGTCAGGTAAAATTCGGTTTTTACGAACTTTTATGGGTAATTTGATATTGAAATCGGTGATGCCAGAGCATAAAAAGAAATATACTACTTTTCCAATATGGACCCCAGTAAAAAATAGACACGATATCAGTATTATCCGTGATTTCTTTAACCACCAAGAGCAGCTCAAAAGCGAAATTACTGCACTCACGCCATTTTTAGGCGTAGGAAAGGTGATTTACTCACCGGCGAACAAAAACATTTATTATAATTTAGAAACGGCTCTCGATATCATCAGTTGGCATGAATTAAGACATGTTAATCAAATAGAAGAGCTGCTTAATTTAAAAAAGTGATTTTTTTCACTTGAAAAAAGCGAGTGAATAGTATATTAGTAAATGAATGTTTCCGACGGACTATACGTACTCACGATTCTGTGTGCTCTTGTTGTTGTCAGTAATTGGCTAGCAAAACATAAAATAGGAAGGTCCATCGGCGCCGCGTTAATCGTCATCATTTTAGGTGCCATTTGTGCCAACGCAGGTATTATTCCTACCGCATCAAATAGTATTCCCTTATACGATGCAATATTTACATATCTAGCGCCATTATCCATATTTTACCTGCTTTTAGGTGTCAACTTAACAAAGATCAAAAAAGCGGGAATGCCGATGGTGATTCTTTTTCTAATTGGTTCATTGGGTACAATTGTGGGTGTAATAGGTTCTTATTATTTACTGAATTCATCGGATTCTTTAGGCGATTATGCAGCAAAAATTGCAGGGATGTTAGGAGGGACCTATACAGGAGGTAGCATTAATTTTAACGCGGTAGCCCTCCATTATAAAGTGAACGAAACTGGAGTACTATATGCAGGAACAGTTGCCGTAGACAATGTCATTACAACTCTTTGGATATTGATAACCCTTGCCATGCCTCGTATAATGGGATTTATTTGGAAAGGTAAACAGGTGAGTTCAGTAGCAGATGCGCCCAAAAAAGTGAAAATTAAAAGCTTAGATTTAAAGTATTTAGCGATTTTACTGTCAGTCGGTTTGTTTGTGGTTTGGTTTTCACAGTGGCTTCTTCAGTACCTACCTCAGATTCCCTCTATTTTAACTCTTACTACCATTGGACTTGTTCTTGCACAATTCAAATACTTTCATGAACTTCCAGGTTCAGAATTAATTGGTCTCTATGCCATATATCTTTTTTTAGCAGTTGTTGGTGCATATTGTGAAATAAATGCTGTGCGTGAATTAGGCGAAATAGGGTATGAGCTATTAAAATTTACTGCACTAACGGTCTTGATTCATGGTATTATTATCACCTTTTTGGGAAAATGGATTGTTGGAGATTGGGATATGATTGCGATTGCTTCACAGGCAAATATAGGTGGAAGTACCACTGCAATGGTGATGGCTGAGAGTTTTGGTAGAAAAGAATTAATTGTCCCAGCCATCCTAATAGGAACCCTGGGAAATGCCCTGGGTACCTATTTTGGATTTTTGGTGGTTGGATTATTATCCGGTTAATTAGATGTTTTTAAAAAGTCTGATTTTGGCTGAATTTTTATCGGATCTAATGATTTTTTATCTATATAATCCATCAGTTTTTTCACTTCTTTATTCCTGATATTATCCATTTTAAGTTTTGCTTGATCTAGCGAACTTACAAGCATTTTAAAATTATCCATTTCGGAAGTGGAAGGAACATCATATCCCGAAGCAATTTTACTATACAGGTTCAAGATTTTCTCTCTCAATTCTGGGTCTGCCCCGCCTACATAATTATCACCTGTTGTAATAACGAGTGTTTTTTTGAGTGTATTCAGCGATTCAAGTGCGTCGTTTGCTACTTTAATACCTTTCTTGTCTGTACTTTTCAAATGTTCTGCACGTGTAATATACTCGTCCATTTCATATACCAGGTAAGCCAGTTCTTCCGACATATCAAACAATGCCATGGTCGTTTGATGTAATTTTACTCTATCAGCATCTGTTAGAACTGATTTTGGATCATTTTGTAGTTGTAAAGTAGTTGAATAGGATTCTTTTCCCTTATTCATCACTACCTTATAAGTTCCTGCTGTAGCGCGAGGGGAGGTGAATCCACCAAATGCAAGGGTTTTACCTTTGGCAACTTTCGGCTGCTTGGTAAAATAATCCCAAGTTACTACGTTTATTCCCTTTGATTTTCCAGGACTTATTTCAGTGACTATATTTCCACTTTCGTCCTGTATTTCTAAAGTCATACGCCCAAAAACAGGTCTCTTTTTAAGATAATATACGATTTTGGCGTTATTATCCGGATTTGAACCAACAAATTGAGTCTCACCTGATGTACCACCAAAGCCTCCTGTTTCACGAATTGTTGCAGGTTTAGGGGTGAAAAAATGCACTTCTTCCGCCAATACCTCTGACGTT
>JAHEMU010000401.1 GCA_024643485.1 Cytophagales bacterium | reverse complement strand
ATCAGCAATTTGAGTATCATAAGCCTTGCTATCACCAAATCCACCTCCCGGTCCATTTCTGTACCAGCTTTCATCTAATAACACGTCACCTTCGCCAAAATTACCAATGTTTCCTCTAACTGTTGTTCCAGAAGGAATCACATCACCTGCATAGTTCACTAAATCTTTAGTGGTAACAAAAGTATTTCCAGTTTCAGCAGTTGTACCAAAACCATGTAAAACGAAAATAGATCGAGGTGAAAAATCTCCACCTTGTGAATGATCCAGAATTGCATTAAAAGCAAAACCTTTATAGTTCACATTTAAACCTAAATTTGCACGCCAATCTGGATTCGGATCTCCAATAATTTCAGGAGATGATGTTAATTGAGGGAATCCATTTGCATCTAAATCGTAGGATCCATCCGGATTTTTCAATGTACTTGTTCCAAATAAAACTCCAAAAGGATAACCTTCTACTACTCGTGAACTTACCGATTGACCACTTAAGTCTATATTAGCAACACCAACTAAGTCAGTAACCAAGTTTCTATTTTTGCTGTAATTAGCAAAAGCACTGATATTCCAATCGGCGGTTCGATAAATCTCATAATTTACTTCTAACTCCACACCTTTATTTTCCATAGAAGCTGCATTGGAGTATTGAGTATCAAATCCAAAAGAAGGAGTTAAATCAATTCCTAATAAAATATCATCGATATGATTACTATAATAAGTAGCACTTAATGAAAGTTTTTCCTCCAAAGCACGAATATCTACTCCAATTTCCCACTCAGTTTTAATTTCTGGTCGCAATTGCATATTCCCTAAATCGTCATCAATTCGGTAACCACCACCAAAATAAGACAGATCCAAAGGATCACTATATGAACTATAGGAGAATCCTCCCTCCGCCAATGTTTGGAATCTATGTGGTGCAGGCTGTACCCCTACTTGTCCATAACTAGTTCTTAATTTTAAGAAATTAATTTTGGCAGAGCTTAGATCAACATTTTCTGTCAATTGATATGCGATATCCATCGCTGGATAGAAAAACACATCAGAAATAGTCGATGCTGCTTCCTGAGTTCCGGATAAATTCACAAATAATGAATTGGAAATATTGAAATCCAACAACATATACCCTCTGTTCGAACGGATAAATCGATGAGATCTTTTGAAAGTTGAAGCGTCATTTGAACTATTTACCGCGGTTGTTTGCTTGGTTGTATTCACCAAGAAACCATCAATTAAACCTGATAAAATTTCTCTACTTCTATCGTTGATATTCCAACCAAGAGTTGCATTTAACTTGATATCATCGCTAATATCAAATCTACTTCTCGCGATTGCATCAAAGTTATATTCTTGCTCAGTAACATTGTCTTGGGCAAAAATTCCATTATTTCTAGAACTCGCAGAACCCACTGGGAAGAAATACACTTGCTGATCAGTATAGGAGTCAGTACCTCCTCTTAAAGTAATATCTAGCTTATCTATTGGCGAAATATTGATTTCACCCGACATGGTATATCTGTTTACGTCAGAAGTTGCTTTTTGCTCAAAAACGGTCCACAATGGATTGTTGTAAGTTGGATTTGAACTTGAACCACCTAAATATCTTCTGTAAGAACGATGTCTTCCTGTAAATTCAAGTCCTGAATTACTAAAATAGGAACCTTTATAATCTCTTGTATCGAAATCCGGTGGAGTTCTTAATAATCCTAACAAGAGTCCAGTAACATTTGAACTTTGTTGAATACGATTAGTAGAACTATTGGTATAACTCGCTTTTGTATTTATAGAAAGCCATTCATTAAGGAAGAAGCGGCTGTTCAATCGTAAATTGGTACGATCGTAATACGACTCTTTTATAATACCGTCTTGTCCAAGATTTCCAATACTAAAAAAATGAGTTGCCTTATCATTTCCACCACTTATTGATAAATCGTGTTGTTTGAAATTACCTTGCTGAAAAACTGCGTCCCAATTTTCATCCACATAGGTATCCGTACTGTTACGGGTGGTTATCGGATAATATAAGTTTCCACTTTCACTCAAAAAATATTGACCTGAAGTATTTACAATATCGTCTCCACCTGCTCTGTCTGGAATATAATCACCCCATGATTCAGATGCAGTAGGGCTATAATTACCGTTCTGTCCTTGTCCGTAGGTATCTTGCATAGCAATTCTTTCTTGTACCCAATCCATTGAATAGGTACCGCTATAATTGATATTTACTTTACCAGCTTTTCCATTCTTGGTGGTTATCACTATAACACCATTTGCTGCGCGTGATCCCCATAAGGCCGCTGCAGACGCACCTTTCAAAACCTGAACAGATTCAATGTCATTTGGATTAATGTCATTTAATCTAGATTGTTGTGAAGTACCCCCTGAGGTTCCTCCCGCGCCAGAATCACTGTTTCCAGGTGTATATAAAGTGGAATTTGAAATTGGAATACCATCGAGAATAATCAAAGGAGAACCATCACCACTAATGGTGTTTGCTCCACGAATCTTGATACTTGTTCCCGCTCCTGGATCACCGTTTACTCTGTTAATTTGAATACCTGCTGCTTTTGATGATAAGGCATTTGCAAAATTCGCTTCACCAGATCGTTTCATAGCCTCTGTATTCACTTCCGAGAAGGTAGCCCC
>JAHEMU010000072.1 GCA_024643485.1 Cytophagales bacterium | reverse complement strand
AGGTATAAAAGTGATCATAAACACAATCATGGAGGCGGCAAAAACCATAAAAGTGGGTAAGAACAACTGGGTAAAAATAAAAATCAGGTCTAAGCAACCAATTAAAATAAGGTAACTTTTGATTAAACGGTTACTGAAGATATTACTCAATTTGGCAATACTAACTACTTCAATTCCTCTTCCGGTAAAAATCAATACGTTGGCTAAATACAGCGTAAATACTTGAGGCATTAAATCTCGATAACTTATTAATAGGAGACCAATGGCTTGTAAGGAAGCTGCCCAGGAAAATAACACAAGTGTTCTTTTAGAGGTAATTAAGGTATAAACAATAAAAAACACCGCTACCACAAGTTTGCTGAGAAACAAGGTGAAAAGGAGTGTCCTAATGTCTATTTCGATCACAATAAATAGTTGTTTAATTAGATAAAATCATGTTCATTTTCTTAATTCAAAATAGAAAGAAAAAATCAAAATTCTAGTTATTTCGATAGAAAAAGACGTATTTCTGACGCTAATTTTCGGAAATCTTCGTCGTGTAAATACATCATATGTCCAGCTTCAAAATAGGAAATATTTACTCTGTTATGGTCAATTCCGTTTCGAGAAAAAGTATATTCAGTATCAAAGAAAGGACAAATTAAATCATAATAACCCGCGGCGACGAACACCTTCAAATCTGAATTTCTTCGCATCGTTTCCCCTAACTGCCTGGCCACATTCACTTCAGTTGGTTCCCAATATTGATTTTCAGGTACATTTCTCCATTTCCAGATATTGCCAATTTCTTCATTAGAAGTTATATAGGGACGATCCATTTCGATTGATAGTGATTTTTGAAAATAATAATTTAATGAGGCGGTAAAAGCAGCATCCACTTGATAATCTGAAGCATCACCCAAATGAGGATATTCCGTTACATCATCAATCTCATCACCCATAAATCTACCGTCTAACCTTCCCAGGGCTAACCCTTCTTTTTCCAATAATTTTTTCTGAAACCTGGGTATAAGAATTCTTAAATTTGACCTTAAAATATAATCTTTATCAAGACTCGTAAAGTAAACAAGTTTTGATGCAATTTGTTCTCGATCTTCTGGTTTTAACAGATTTCCTCTATATAGCGCCGGAGCATATTGATCATAGGTAAAAAGTCTTGCCTCTTCTACAAAAGCTTCCAATGATTTATCCTGCCCGGCCTTTTTATGATACCATGCGGTCGCGGCCATGCTTGGCAAATAGGTGAGATAAGAAGTGATATTATCATTAACAGAAGTGGATCCCGCATAATCCAGTGCTTGAGAAATTAGAATTAAACCATTTATAGCCATATTTTGACCATTTCCTTCTAATAAATTGGCCACTGCCACTGCTCGTGTTGTCCCAAAGCTCTCTCCCAGTATATATTTAGGCGAAAACCACCGTTTATTTTCAGTAATCCAAAGCCGAATAAACTGAGCGATTGAGTTTGCGTCTTCATTTAGCCCCCAAAAATCTTCTACTTTACCCTCTCCTATGACCCTGCTATAGCCTGTTCCTACGGGATCGATAAATACCAAATCTGTTTGATCAAGCATTCCAAGGTTGTTTTTAACTAATTGATACGGAGCGGCTCCATCATCTTCAGTGGCATCGGAACTCACTTTTACAATTTCAGGACCGAGGAACCCCATGTGCAGCCAAATAGAGGCAGAACCCGGGCCACCATTGAAGATAAAAGTAACAGGCCGTTGGTTTGAGTCTGAGATCCCATCTTGAGTATAAGCAACGGTCCAAATGGAGGCTACTGGCTTATCTTCCTTGTTTTTTAAATATGTTTCAGAGGCCGTCGCTTTGTATTTTACGGTTTTTCCTCCATTGACAATTTGATGTTGAGTAACAAATATTTTAGGATCAGGTATTGATTCTATTTTTGAATCCTTTTCTTGAGCATAAAGAGCACTTGAAAATAGAAAAAAAAGAATCACAGCACTTGAATAGCATAGTCCTTTCATAAGATAGAAATTGTCTTTCAGTTAAAATTCAACGTTAGAAAGACAAAAGTTAATTAAATTAATTCAATTAACTATCACTTACGGAATCCATTTTATATCGTCAAAATTCGGTTTTCTTTTTTCTAGAAACGCATTTCTACCTTCTTTTGCTTCTTCTGTCATATAGGCTAAACGAGTAGCTTCGCCTGCGAATACTTGTTGGCCCACCATTCCGTCGTCGGTCAAATTAAAAGCAAATTTCAGCATCTTTATTGAAGTTGGAGATTTCTCCAGTATTTCCAAAGCCCATTGATAGGCCGTGTTTTCTAATTCATCATGTGGGATAACTGCATTCACCATACCCATATCAAAGGCCTCTTGTGCAGAGTAATTTCTTCCCAAAAAGAAAATTTCTCTAGCCCTTTTTTGGCCAACCATTTTAGCTAAATATGCTGAACCATACCCTCCATCGAAGCTAGTTACGTCTGCATCTGTTTGTTTGAAAATAGCGTGTTCTTTACTTGCCAGTGTCAAATCACAAACGACATGGAGGCTATGACCTCCCCCCACCGCCCAACCTGGAACCACTGCGATGACCACCTTTGGCATAAATCTTATCAGTCGTTGTACCTCTAGAATATTCAATCGCGGCATACCATCGTCATCCACATAACCTTGATGACCTCTTGCATTTTGGTCTCCTCCGCTGCAGTATGCAAATTTACCATCCTTTGGAGATGGGCCCTCGCCTGAAAATAAGACTACCCCGATATTAGTATCTTCGCGAGCGTCAAGAAATGCTTCAAATAACTCTGAAACCGTTTTAGGTCGAAATGCATTTCGAACTTCTGGACGATTAAAAGCAATTCGCGCTACTTTTCCACACTTTTTATAGGTGATATCCTGATATTCCTTTACGGTAATCCATTCGGGGGTTTTCATTGTTGGGTTGTTTAGGTTAATAAATTTCGGCTCTCACATCAATTTTAGCAACGCCGCTAACAGTTGAAGCCACTGAACAATACTTCTCCACTACTGTTTTCGCCTGTTTTACCACTTCCAGCTCAGTGATGTTATCTGATTTAAAACGGAAAGTAAGGATGATATCTGTAAATACGCGTGGGTGTTCCTCCCTGCGAATTCCGTCGGTTACTACCTCAAACTCCTCGAAGGTTTTTCGTCGTTTTTGCATGATTTCTGCTACGTCTACCGCAGCGCAGGTCGCCACTGCAGACAACAGTAATTCTGTTGGGCCGAAATGCTTTTTATTCTCCCCGTCGTACATGTCGATTTTAACCACATTTCCTGATTGGTTTACCGATTCATATTCATACGTATCGATGAAACGGGTAACTACTTTGGGTGTTTTATTAAATGCCATGGTGCGAAGTTAGAAAATTATCAATTTCTTTTACAATTTGATTTTGTTCAATCAAAAAACCGTCGTGTCCAAAAATAGAATGAATGCACGTATAAGTCGCTTGAGGAATATGCTTCGCTATAAATTCTTGCTCAGAAGGAGGAATCAGCACATCAGAATCTATTCCAATGACCAATACATTCGATTCTATTTTAGCTAGCACCTGTTCTATTGATTTGCCGCGACCTCTTCCAATATGATGGCTGTCGAGTGCTTTGGTTAAAAACCAATAAGCGTAAGCGTTAAATCGCTGAACTAACTTATCCCCTTGATAACGAATATATGATTCCGCTTTAAAATGATCTACTTTTTCATCATCATCCGTTTGTGTTTGTACATATGCGTCGAAGGTTCTATAACCCAACAACCCCATACCACGGGCCGCTTTTAGCCCTTTTTTTCCAGCGTTTGGAATTTTCTCCCCCCATGTTCCATCTGCCTCTATTGCTAGGCGTTGAGCTGAATGTATGGCGATGCTCCATGCGGTTTCTCTTGCGCTTGCACAGATGATCATTAGGTGATCGATTGCATTTGTAAGCAGAGCAAATTCAAGCACTTGCTGTCCTCCACATGAACCTCCTAGGCAAAAATGAATGCGTTTTATTCCCAAATAATCTTTTAAAATTACATGCGCACGTACGATATCGCGCATGGTAAATAAGGGGTAATCAAGGCCATACATCTCACCAGAAGCAGGGTCGATATCCGTAGGATTTGAACTTCCATACACCGACCCAAGTATATTAGCACTGATGATAAAATGCTCTTTTGAGTTAAAGTATCCATTTCTACCCGCTATTTCACCCCACCAATCATCCACATCGCTGCTAGCGGTGAGTGCATGACACACCCAAACCACGTTGTTTTGATCTTTGTTCAAACTACCATACGTATGATACCCAATTCTTAACTGAGGTAAAACAGCCCCTGATTCCAAAACAAAAGGTTGGTCAGATATAAATGTTTTTAGCTCACTCATTTGGCCGATTTTATTAGTGCTTGATCTATATCTTTAACAATATCATCAATATGTTCTAAACCCACTGAAATCCGAACCATATTATCTGGTACATACACTGCAGCTCGTTCTTCGCTAGTTAACTTTGAGTGAGTAGTAGACGCCGGATGGGTAGCAATGGTTCGCGTATCTCCCAGGTTTGCTGTTAACGAAACCATCTCCAATGCATCCAGGAATTTTCTACCTCTTGCAATACCCCCTTTCACATTAAAACATACCAAACCGCCTCCTTTCAGCATTTGCTTAGTGGCAATTTGGTAGGTCGGTGAAGTTTCCAAAAATGGATAAGTCACATGCTCAATATGCGAGGATTCTGTTAAGTAAGAAGAGAGCTCCAGTGCATTATCACAATGCCTGTCCATTCGAACGGCCAATGTTTCAAGGCTTTTACTGATGATCCAGGCGTTAAAAGCAGACAAGGTAGCCCCCGTGCGTTTGACGAAATTTTTTATTTCAACGATATGAGATTTTCTACCGGCGATCAGCCCACCCAGTACACGTCCTTGTCCGTCTAGATATTTTGTTGCAGAGTGAACTACCAAATCGGCTCCCCATTTAGCGGGTTGCTGTAGGTAGGGTGTGGCAAAGCAATTATCCACCACCAACAGTGCTCCATTACTATGTGCTAGCTGAGCTAAAAATTCGATGTCAATCACATCCAAGGCTGGGTTTGAAGGCGTTTCGACAAAGACTAATTTAGTTGATTTTTTAATTTTCTTCTCCCAATCAGAAGCGTTTCTGATATCCGCATAATCCACATTAATACCCCATTGAGGTAGTATTTCGGTCATGATTTTATGTGAATTACCAAAAATTGAGGCAGAACTGAGCACATGGTCTCCTGTTTTCAGAAATGCCGCCAAAGAAGCAAATACAGCGGCCATTCCCGAGGCCGTTGAAAAGGCAGTTTCTGTTCCTTCCATTAACGCGACCTTTTGTTCCAACTCGCTGTTATTAGGATTTGAAAACCTAGAATAAATATTACCCTCTTGTTCATCGGCAAAAAGCGCCCGTGCATGTTCCGAGTCATCGAAAAGATAACTTGATGTCAAATAAAGGGGAACGGAGTGTTCTCGTTGCTGAGTGCGCTCTACCTGGGTACGAATCGCATTAGTTTCAAATTTTTTCATAGCATTCAATTCACACGAATGAAGAAACGGAGTTGTGAACCTAGCCTACGGAAGAAAAATAAGAGGAAGTTTGGTTTCCAGCCTATCTGTCCCCGTCAGGGGGTAGGATTTGGCACCATTCATCTGTTGGAATACAGCTGCGGTTGCCAAGGTTTCACAGGGCCTAATCCCTCCACCTTTCGTGATAAGTAAAGTTCAAATATACTGTGGAAAATTGAATTAGACAATTAGAAGCATAAATTCTGATTTTGTGCTTCCGTGTATGCTATATCCAAAACTTACTAATTTTAAAAATAATTCAATTCGAAAGGTTATCACTATTAAATAACCTATTTTAATGGCCTAAAACCCTCCAAAATTTTCTAAAATGAAAAAAATTGGATTTTCACTAATTTTCATTTTTCACCTCAATTTTTCCTGTGATTTCCTTTAAATTCTTCCTCTATGGAGGGAATTTATTCCCAGTTAAAAAGCTTCGAATGAAATAGAAATTGATATATTAGAATATCCATTATAAGTACGAACATTATGTTGAACCTGCACAGAAGAGACTTTCTTAAACAATTAGGAATGTTAAGCGCCTTTGCAACTTCCCCTTCTTTTGGATTTCCTTCCATTTTTCAAGCCAATAGTAACTTGTTTATTGATGGTTTATCCTTTCTGCCGAGTGATCTCACACAACTGCAATCTGCCGGATACACGGCAGGTATTTTTGATGTTTCAAATGGCGAAAATATCAATGGAGATTTTATAAGAACCTTCAAAGCTTGTAAAAAATCAATTAAAAAGGTGCTCAATGATTTTAAAAAGAACAGCGAGTTTCTCATTCATGGAATCGATTCCGAATCTATTTTCCAAGCACATAAAGATCAAAAAACTGCCATTTTTCTTCAAATTCAAGGAGGTGGGGAAGCCTTAGATGGAAACGTTGATAATCTTGACTTTTATGTCAAATCAGGATTAAAGGTGTTCCAAATGACGCACCATTATAACAACCCATTTGCAGGAGGGGCTTTGGTAAAAAACAGCAGCGGTTTGACCGAAAAAGGATTTGCATTGGTGGAAGCATTGAATGAAAACAAGATTCTCATTGATTTATCTCATGCCTCTGATCAAACAGCAAAAAACGTGCTTGAACATAGCAAAAGACCAGTCATTCTCTCACATGGCGGTTGTCGGCATTTTGTGAATAATCCACGGTGTGCCCCCGATGAGGTAATCAAACAAATTGCTAATTCAGGAGGAGCAATGGGGATTTTTATGATGAGTTTTTGGTTAACCACCGATCCTGAGCCTACCATAGACCATTATGTTCAACATATAAAACACGTGGTAAACATTGGTGGAATTGAATCCGTAGCTATTGCAAATGATTTTCAATTATCTGGAGAAAAAACAAGTGAAGGTGAGGATGAAAATGACTTGCTGATCAAATTGTACAAAAATTGGTGGAATCAGCAGGCAGAGAAGGGGAATTATGGATTTGAAATACTCCCCCTTCATGTAGTAATTCCTGAACTAAACAATATTGATAGGTTATTCACCATTCAAACCGCTCTCTTAAAAAATCAATTTACCGCAAGAGAGGTGGATTTGATCATGGGAAAAAATTGGATGAGAATACTAAACGAAAGCTTTATTTAAATGACTACCCCAACCCAAACCGCTATTGCTTTTTACGAAGCATTTTCGTCCAAAGATTTTAATACGATGCAAAACCTTTATGCCGATCATGCCACATTTTCAGACCCGGTTTTTCACCAGTTAACCGCATCCGAAGCTCGGGCAATGTGGCAAATGTTAGTCTCCCGAGGCACCGACTTAACCGTTCAATTTCAAATTCATGCCGTTGAAAATCAAACGGTAACTGTTGATTGGACAGCGAAATATACTTTTAACAAGAAATACCCAGTTATCAACAACGTGCGTGCGACCCTCCAAATAGAAGATGGAAAAATAATCTCCCATTTGGATGAATTTTCTTTTCCTAAGTGGGCTAAGCAAGCCTTGGGAGTGGTTGGTTTCCTTTTTGGATCGACTGGATGGTTAAAGAGGAAGGTGAGAAGCCAAGCTAAAGCTGGATTAACCAACTATATGCATTCAAAAGGTCTGGATAAATAATTAACTACCTCCAACTTTTATCCAAATTTGGTAATAGAGAAATTTCTCATCGATTATTGATATATTGGATAATGAAATTTTCCACAATCCATCGAAAACCCCTCCATTATATCTTGATTTTAGGACTTGGAGCTCTATTTTCATGCGCCGGAAACCCTCCATCTTCTGAAGTAACGACGAGCGTGCCAGCCGAGCGCTGGAGCATCGAGCAAGCCAACGATTGGGCGAAACAAATGGGTTGGTTGAGAGGGTCAAACTTTACACCGAGTAGTGCCATTAACCAATTGGAGTTTTGGCAGGAAGAGACTTTTGATTCGGAGACTATCAATCGCGAATTGGGATGGGCGGCCGATATAGGTTTAAATTGTATGAGAGTGTATTTACATCATCTCGCCTGGGAAGTGGATTCTTCCGGATTCAAAAAAAGAGTAAAGGAATACCTAACCATTGCCGATTCCCATCAGATAAAAACAATTTTTGTCTTTTTTGACGATTGTTGGAATCCAACATATGAAGCTGGGAAGCAGCCTGAACCAAAAATTGGCATTCATAATTCGGGATGGGTGCGCGATCCAGGAGAGTTGCTTTACACCGACAGCACACTCACACCTAAATTAGAAATTTATGTGAAAGACCTCCTTTCCACTTTTAAAAATGATACTAGAATTGCCCTTTGGGATTTATATAATGAACCGGGAAATAGTGGATATGGAAATAAATCAATGCCTTTGTTAACCTCCGTTTTTTCTTGGGCAAGGGAAATCAACCCCTCTCAACCCATTTCCGTTGGCGTCTGGGCCGATTTACCCGAGCTTAACGATTTTCAATTGGCCAATTCTGATATCATTACCTACCATAATTACAGTGACTATGATAACCATCGTACGTTAATTGATTCTCTGCAATTATTAGGCAGGCCGATGGTTTGTACAGAATATATGGCAAGAAAATTTAATAGTACATTTCAATCGATTATGCCACTGCTTAAGGACCGCCATGTTGGAGCTATAAATTGGGGATTGGTGGACGGTAAAACGAATACAAAATATGCATGGGGTGATCCCATTCCCGATGGCAGTGAGCCTCCTTTATGGTTTCATGAAATATTTAGAAAAGACGGCACTCCGTATTCAGAAGAAGAAGTGGAAACTATTAAAAATTTAACTAATTAAACTGTTTCTGATTCTTAAATTAACCGACATTCTGTAAATTTAGTTACCTTTATGGCAATGAAGCATCAAAATAAATTTCTTGGAGCAGGGGTATTGGCTGCATTATCTGCCTCCTTATGTTGTATTGCTCCTGTTGCTGCAATCATCATTGGAACAGGAAACGTAGCCGCGAATTTTTCATGGATGGAGCCCGCACGACCTTATCTTGCTGGAGCAACTCTATTAATATTGGGATATACTTGGTATCAACACTTCAAAACCTTAAAAGAAGCAGATTGTGAATGTGATACTAGCTGGTCGGCCCGGTTGATACATTCAAAAAAGTTTTTGGCCAGTTTAACCATAATTTCATTGCTGTTGTTGGCCTTCCCGTCTTACGCCTCATTATTAATTCATTCACCAGAAACCGATCAGTCAATAGATCCTAAAAATCTAAATGCTTCAACCATCGAGTTTAATGTGAAAGGCATGACCTGCGATGCATGTGCCACTCATGTAGAAGTAGAATTAGGTAAATTATCTGGAATTTTTAATGCGGATGCTTCCTACAAAGATGGGAACGCAATCATTACTTACGACCCAAAGTTAACCACTGCTTCAGATATTCAGGACGCAATTAATAACACCGGGTACCAGGCAACTGAAACCGTGGAATAAATGGAAATAATTTTAGAATCTAACATTACCTGTCCAAAGTGTGGCCATAAAGAAACGGAAGAAATGCCTACCAACGCATGCCAATATTTTTATGAGTGTAAAAATTGCGCTACTGTATTAAAGCCACTTACAGGAGATTGTTGTGTTTTTTGTAGTTATGGCACAGTAAAATGTCCACCCATTCAACAAAACAGTAATTGTTGTCATTAATTTAAGATGATACGTGCCTTCAAAATTTCAGATCGAGAAG
>JAHEMU010000400.1 GCA_024643485.1 Cytophagales bacterium | reverse complement strand
TTAATCCCGTATCCACCTCCTCCAGGAGTTTGAATTACAACTCCTTCGCCTGAAAGAAAATCTTGAGTAAAAATAGGTGGCAATGGAATTTTTTGTGAGGGAGTGATTTTATATTGGGAACCAACTTCACCGGGTTCTCCTCCTTCCAATCCAAAGGGAGGAATAATTCGGTGCTGAGATAATAAAGTTACTTTAACTGGTGCTGTAAATGTGATATGTCTTTTAATTCCATTACCTCCTGAATATTGGCCTTTCCCTCCGGTATTTTCATTGATACTGAATTCATTTATGATTACTGGGTACCGCAATTCCATAATTTCTGGATCTGTAATTTTGGTGTTGGTCATATGGCTGTGTACCGCTGAAGCACCGTGATAACTTGGGCCGGCACCTGTACCACCACAAATGGTTTCATAATAGCCGAAATTGTTATTCCCGAAAAGTAAATTGTTCATGGTACCTTGACTGCAAGCCTGTAGTTTTAAAGCCTTTATCAAGGTATCAGTAACCCGCTGACTCACTTCAGTATTTCCTCCAACTACTGCAGGAAATTGATCAGGGTCTCCTTTAAAATCCGGATTGAGGAATCCTGGGGGTAGTTTAATTGAAATGTTATTTAGTAAACCTTCATTTAATGGAAGGGGATGGTTAATAAGAAGTCGAAGTGTATATAAAACAGCACTTTGAATGATGGCAGGTGTCGCATTTAAATTTCCAGAATGGGTTTTGTCTGAACCGCTAAAATCGATGGTGAAATGATTGTTTTGCTCTTTTTGAATGAATACTTTAATCAAAGTACCGTCGTCTAATCTTTCCTCAGCAGAAGCATTGGTTATTCCTTTGTCATCCATAGCAGTTTGAAGTAAATTAGCAGCATAATGCTTCAATTCTTGCATGTATTTCATAACCTTTTCTGCGCTGAATTTCTCACATAAGGTATTTAATTTATTTAATCCGGTTTGTAAGGAGGCAATAGCTCCTCTTAAATCGGCTAGATTTTCATTTGTTGATCGAGAGGGGTAGGCTGCATTTTTTAAAATTTCTTCAAAGGAATCCCAATTTGCTTTTCCGTTTGAGACTAGTAAAGTTGGAGTAATTATAACACCTTCTTCCTTAAGAAAATGGGCATCTGCAGGCATACTTCCCGGGCTTTTTCCTCCTATTTCAGCGTGATGAGCTCTGTTTGCTACATAGCCAATCAATTGATGGTTATAATAGAAGGGAGCAATCAGTGTAACGTCAGGTAAGTGTGAACCTCCGAAAGCCGGATGATTTGTAATGGCGATATCTCCTTCCTTCAAAGGTAAATATTTCACTACTTCCCTTACACAAATTCCTAAACTACCTAAATGAACCGGAATATGAGGAGCATTTACAATAAGCTCACCTTTGCTGTCTAATAATCCACAGGAAAAATCTAATCGATCCCTGATATTTACACTAAACGAACTTCGTTCTAGTACAGCTCCCATTTCTTCTGCTACCGCTTTGAATCGGTTGGTAAATAACTCCAGTTCAATTTCCTTTTGCAATTGATTTTGAGAGATGGTCTCCCTCAAGGTTCTTTCTAGATGGGCGGTATTGTTATCATCTAACGTAAAATTCCATTGGTCGCCGCAATACACGGTGGTATTATGTGAAATGATAAGTGCTGGACCATTAATGGTGATGCCAGGTGAAATGTTTTCCCACTGATACTCGGGTTCTCTACTTAAAGAAGCATTCGGTCGAAGTTCTTTTCTATTAGACTTTTGATTCGGTTTTGATTTAATAGCACCAATGACTTTAATGCTTTCTATTTCTATGATTTGATTTTCCAACCAATGACCATAAAATGCTCGATAAGTTGATTCAAAGGTATTTTTAATGTCAGAAACAGATTGGCCTGAAATTTCAAGAGTTTCTTCCTGACCTAAAAACCTTAAGTAGATCCATCGATTTCTGATATAGCAACCCGAAGCCTCAATTTCCATTAATTGATTTAAAGATTCCTGTTCAAGGGTTTTGAATTTTTCTTCGAGAGAAGAAAGAGTTTCTTGAAGCGGAGACAGAAGTTGAAGGTTTTGATGATTTTCAATTTCAGCTTCGCCTATTCCTCTCGCACTTAAAATCCCCGCTTCATAAGGGATTAATATGTGATTGATGTCTAGTAATTCAGCAATATGACATGCGTGTTGACCTCCGGCTCCTCCGAAGGAAAGAAGGCTAAAGTTTGAAGGATTATGACCCTTTCGAATGCTAATTCTTTTGACAGCCTCTGCCATCATTTCATCTGCAATTCCAATGATTGCTAAAAGCAATTGTTCGGAAGTAAGTGCCGACTTATTTAGCAGGTTGATTTTATTTCGCAATTTTTCAAAAGCTGTTTCACTTAATTTCCGATTAATTGGAATATTAAATTGCGAGGTAGATATTCGTCCTAATAATAAATTGACGTCTGTAAGGGTAAGTGGGCCTCCATTTCCATAGCAGGCAGGTCCCGGATTGGCTCCAGCGCTTTCTGGTCCAACTGTAATTTTATAACCATCAAAGGAAACGATTGATCCGCCACCGGCAGCAATGGTATCTATAGCAAGAGCAGGGGATTGTACCTTAGCTTCATTTATTTCGGTTACGTAACGATAGTCGTAGTTGCCATTGTACATAGCC
>JAHEMU010000071.1 GCA_024643485.1 Cytophagales bacterium | reverse complement strand
GCAACAATAGCTTCTGCAATTTATTCGGTTGACTAAAATTCAAATCCCTTCCTACTAATCGATAAGAATACAAAATATCTTTATTAGGGAAGGTAAGTGAAGAAAAATCAAATTGAAGAACTGACGCATTTGGAAAAACATTAACGCTATCTATTACCGAATGGACACCATTAACATGGATATCCAAAATAGTTGGATTAACGGTTTTCATTTCTTTACCATTAAACCCTAAATAACAAAGACCGTCAGCTGTGCCTATATATATGTATGACGGAGTAAATAATATTCCTCTATTGGTAATTGAATTAGAAGATAAACCAACTGATTCATCAAATTGAAATAATTGATTTGAACTAATATTATATCTGAAAATCCCAAATGAATTCCCGAACCATACATCCTGCTGATTAAATGATAACTCCACAGATTTAATGTATTGATCATTTATATCATTTCTTGTATTTAGTCGATCTATCGATTTGTTTTGGTATTTGAACAATCCATTCGAAGTTCCTAGCCAAATTGAAGAATCTGAAAAAGCCAAATCCTCCACTCGGAAATTACCACTCATTTTATCCTTAAACGGCACACTTAAATCTTGAAATTTTTCTGAGCCATTTGGTTTGAAAAATAAATAGTGATTTTCATTATGACTCCCCGAATAAATTCCATCAGGGCCATTTTTTATCACATACATCTCGTTTTCTAACCCATTTTTTGAATCGTAAATCTTTAGTTCATCTGTCGCGGTATTTAACTTCTTTACTCCTATTGCGCCTTCTTGTGTAAACCAGATGTTATTTTCTTCATCTGAAATCAATTCAAAAACATATCTCCCATACTCGGCAAAATTATATTTCTTTTTTATTCGAAATTGATGATCGAAATTCCAAATCTCACTTTGTGTAGAAACCCATAACCCTAGGTCATTAAAAACTCCTGACAAAAAATAAACTTGTTCATTGGATTCGAAAATATATTCGGCCTTACCATCATTTATAGTAAATAAATTATCTTTTGATCCAAATATAATTTGATTGGAATTTGGATCACTGACTACAAATTCAATAAAGGTGTTTTCCTTTTTCATTTGAATGGATTGAATTTGTTTTTCGTTAATCATCACCAACCCTTTTTCGGTCGACAAATAAATCGTGGAGTTTTCGTCAATACTTATATGGTTGATGACAGAAAATTTATTATTAAATAGCTCTTTTTCTATCAAATCGCCATTTTTTTCCAAAGTGTATAGGTCTGTATCAAAAGTACCCACTAAAAGTTTTTCTCCATATGATTTTAAATAAGAAACATTTTGCGCATCCAGTATATTATTTAAATAGAAAATATCATCCAATTCATTATGATCCATTTCGAATAACCCTTGGTCTGTAGCAATGAACATTTCTCCGTGATGGTTAACCATATGGTTTATCCCCGATGCTTTTATGTTAGAATGAACTGAAACCAACGTATCTTTAGAGGAATCATATCTAAAAAAATTACCCGGAAAGGACGAAATAATTAAACAACCGTGTTTATCTTCAATAAATTCAAATGATCGTATAAAATTGATGGAATTGTCTTCTGGACCAAAATCGTACCTGGTCAGTTTGCCATTACTCCACTTAGAAACACTTTGTGGTTCAGCAATCCATAAATTACCCAATTTATCTTCGTAAATTCTTTTTGGATACCAAACCTTTCCAGACTGAGGAATTCGATCTCCTTCAATAACCATTTTGAATTTAACTTCCGTTTTGGAAGAAATAATCTCTATTATATCCAAATCTGACACTACAAATAACCTGCCGTCACGGGATTTATATATTTCTTTTATGAAATTGCTGGTAGTAGCATTCGGATATTCTATAAAATTAACTCCGTCGTAACGCATCAACCCATTATCGGAACCTATCCATAAAAATCCTTCACTATCAATTCCTGATGCTTTTAATATATCGTTACTCAATCCATCTTGAGCACGATAATTATACGTCTGAAATTGCTGAGAATACGCAATTGATCCGACCAAAAACAAAAGAATAATGAAAACTAAATACTTTCTACGCATATCAAGACTGAGGTTCTTTTGCCAATATAAGGAAACCTATTTAATGAAATGTCATCTCCATTCTAAATGCTGACACAATTCCATCAACAACATATTGAATAATTATTAATAGATAATATATTATGTTTTTAATTCAATAAACGATTATAAATACTTATTATTTTATATTTTATATCATTTATTATAATTTTAAATGCAAATAATTTATAATTGTATTGTTTTTATTTTATCATTTATTCGATGAATACAATCAGAGTGCTAATCCTCGGTCTTTTTACGCTTCTTCAACCATTTACCCTTCTATCCGTGGCATCTGGCACTCTGACGTATTCTCGACTATCCAAATCATTTACTGCAACAACCCTAACTGAGCGGGATGGGTATATTCAACTTTCAGATTCTTCTCAGACCATCATTGACAAGGCAGAGCAGGTGATTCGGAAGATAGAAGAGTCAAACAATTATATAAGGAATCTATCGGGCAAAAAATGGTTGAAATTTCCTGTGGGAATAAAAAAGTCTATTGCCGGGGTCGATTATACAATAGGTATTCACGCTCTCAAAATATATCCACAGTGGGCGGAAATTGAGGCGTTTCTTCAAATAAAAATTCCACAGTCCGGACAACTGCTCACATTTGCCGGAACTGGTATTCGGTTTAGTAATACGGGCGGCATCATCCCTGGGGCCAAATTATACTTGGTTAATGATTTTAAGGTTCCACTAGGCACTAAAGGTACTCACTTGCTTCTAAACGGCGGTTCGAGTGGCTCATTTGTATCGTTTAATTGTTCTGGATTTGAAGCTCTTCAGCTCAGTGGACAAGTTCAAATTTCCGATGAAGTATTTAGGTTAGATGATGGTTATGGACAATCTATTCCTGGTGATGTAAACGTACCATTTCAAGTTCTGGCTCAACATTGGAACGATGTTTTTTTTCAATTTCAACTTCCCTCTGTACAACTCACCAAAACTCCTGGATTTAGAATAAATGGAGCGAAAGGCGTTCTGGATTTAAGTGATAATAGAGATGCTGATTTTCTACCAAAAACACAATCAAATGGTCTGTGGCGTGGATTCGCGTTTACCAATACCACTCTCTATTTACCTCCTCAATTCCATAATCGAATCGGTCAATCTACCAGCATAAACATTAACTATTTAACTGTTGATGAAACGGGTGTCAATTTTGATGGGTCAACTACTAATTTGATACCTCTAAATGAAGGAGATATGAGGGGGGTGTCTTTCTCAGTCGACTCCCTTTATATCCAATTAAAATCCAACCGAATTCAACAGTTTTCATTCACTGGACTAATTGATTTACCTGTTTCAGAAAGTGATCACCCTATCCATTACGCGGGCACTTATTCCAATGAAAATCGTTACCTCATTCAAACTGATTTACCAGACTCCTTAGTTATTGCTCCGCTTCATGGATTAAAAACAAAATTATATCCACAATCGTCCATTTCAATAGAAGTCGATAATCGCGATTTTATTCCAAATATTCAGCTATATGGAGAGACTGAGCTAGATCTAAAAGTAAGGTCAAAATCAATTGGGAAAGGTAAAATTACCTTTGAAAACCTACAATACATTGGTAAAACAGAAGAATTTAGTATTGGTCAATTGTATTATGAACGTTTGGATCCTTCAGACTCACCAACAAAAGGACTTCACATCAATCGGCTAGAGTTCCTTTCACTTTCACAGAACGAAGGAATTATAAAAGGGGACATATCAGTAAATTTAGGAACAAACAACCAATCGATTTATGCGGCTTCAATACTCACCTTGAAGAGTACAAGAATTTCAAAAAGCGATCCATGGAATCATCAAGTTTCCTTGGAAAAATTTGAAGTAAATGCCTCTACTGCGGCTTTTCAAATTAATGGATTGATCGAATTGATTGAAAAGGAAAATGAAAGTTATTACTCAGGATTTGTTGATGCTACTTTCACTCCCGGAATTGAAGTTAAAGCAACCGCTATTTTTGGTGAGAAAGAGGGTGTAAACTATTGGTATTTTGATGCCCTTGCTTCTTTTTCGAATGGCTTGCCACTTGGTGGAAACGTGGCAATTTATGGAATTGGTGGTGGTGCTTATCATCACGTACGACCTGGTGGAAATTCTTCTGCATCATCATCTGGAATCCATTACCAACCCGATACAGAAATAGGAAATGGGTTTAAGGCTTCGGTCATTCTTGGTAGTTATCCAAACAAGGGAACATTTGAAGCAGAGGTTTCATTGGAAATGGCTTTTACCTCTTCGGGAGGGTTAGAGCGAATTGTATTGCAAGGTGAGGCCTCATTCGCTGGAAACCCAACTTCTAATTTTACAGAAAGAATCTCCTCTTTAACCAAAAATTTAAATGAAAAATTAACCCATCAATCATCAGAGGCACTTTCGTCCATTTCTGTTCTTCCTTCTAGTCCGCTTAAACAGGATGGAATAAATGGACATATCTTGCTTGAATACGATCATATAAACAAGGTATTTCATGGAAATTTGGATGTTTTTGTCCACTTAGGTGAGGGTAATTTAACTGGGATTGGAAAAGATGGGCTTGCCGGTCAGGCGGTGATTCACTTTGAACCCGGTGAATGGTACATTCATTTGGGTACGCCAGAACAGCCCCTTGGTTTGCAGGTACAGGCAGGAAAACTAAAAACGCAACTTACCGGGTATTTCGTCGCAGGTTCGATTCTCCCTTCCTTCCCTCCTCTTTCGGATAAAGTAGCGGGTTTAGCAGGAATTAACGCCTCACTTCCGCAACAGGAAACAACCGTTGGCAGTGGATTTATATTTGGTGGTCATTTCCAAGCTTCGAGTGGCGAACAGGAATTCTTAATGTTCTATGGCTCGTTTGATGTGGGAGCAGGATTTGATTTGATGTTCCAAAAATCAGGTTTCTCTTATTGTGGCTCAAATGGGGCCAATTGGATGGCTACCGGCCAAGCTTACGCTTATTTAGAAGGCCTAATTGGAATAAAGATAGATGTATTTGGACAAAACAAACGCATTGATATTATTAAACTTTCTACAGTTGCGGTACTCGATGTCACCCTCCCAGCTCCTACTTCATTCCATGGAATTGTAGGGGGAGATTTCGAAATACTTGGTGGTTTAATAAAGGGAAATTGCCGATTTGAAGTAGAACTGGGGAATCGCTGTAAGGAAACATCATCCGATCAAATTGACGCAGATCAGTTAATCTCGGATGTCAGCCCAGCGCCAACAACCACAAACGTTTCCGTATTTAGTATTCCTCAGGTGGGTTTAAATATACCAATCAATCAACCCATCGCAATCCCCAATGGAAATCAAATCGAAACCTATCGAATTCAGTTAGAATCTTATACCCTGGATCAAGGTATTACGGGATCTATTTCTACCGATGAAAGTCAACGGATTGTACGATTTAATCCTGATGAATTGCTGCCAGAAAATACCAAGATACAAGCTTCAGCCATCATAAAAGTTCAGCAGAAAGTAAATGGATCGTGGATTGATTTCGTTCAAAATAGTGCTGTAATTCGAGAAGAACGACGATTTGATTTTACCACAGGCAAAGCTCCCGAGAATATTCCGATAGAAAATATTTTATATCAATATCCGGCGCAAAATGAAATCATATACACCGGTGAATCTGACGTGTGCTACCTAAAATTAAATACAGGACAAGCGGCCCTATTTACTCCTTCCCTCGATTGGAAAACGGTGGCTAGGTATTCTACCGATAATGAAACTCTTGAAGTCGATCCTACTTATAATCAAGGGTTGATTGAAATACCACTTCTCACCCTCCAACAAAATACAAAATATCGATTGTCCTTGGTTCGTATTCCGTTAAATCCATCGGATGAAATAGCGCAGACAACTGTATCGAAAACGATTTCGAATGATTCAACTGGCAATTTTATTGAAATGAATCAAACTTCCTTAGGAGAATCGCTCGTTCGATTTACTGAGTTGGAACTGTGGGGGACTGATTTTATTACGTCTTCATATCGTTCCCTTCAAGAAGAAATGAACGCCCTAGAGTCCCAACCTAGCAGTCCATATTTAATCGCTACAGGTATTCATCAACTCAACAATTCATGGATTTCTGACAACAAATTACCTGAATTATTTAGTCAAAATTTAACCAATCAAACTGCACTGGATTTATCCATTTCAAGGGAAAATAATTGGATACAACTGGTTGAAGAATTGATTTATTCGAATCCTTCTTTCCATTCTTCAAGCATCAAATGGAGATCTGTAAATAATTGGGGAATTCTCCCTTTAAAAGCGCTTAAATTCGGAGCGGAATCATACGTATTCAAGGTTGAGAACTTGATCAGTTTAGCTGTATTTAAGGATTTCAACGATATAAAGTCTGCTGCAGCAGGACAGTATTTGATGAATCCACAAGACCCTAATCTGAGAAAAATCCTCGACTTATCATTCCCTTCCATATCCTTTCCAACGGAATTCAAACTTCAGTATCAATTGAGTTTGCCGGGTGGTCGCAAGGGTAAAAGTAATGGAACCTTAACAACTTATTTCCAATGAAAAACAGACTCCTTTTTTTACTTTTTTTCGGCATTATCTTTCAAGCCACTTATGCTCAAAATGAATTGTACTTGACTGGTAGAGCATATCAGGCGGACAGTATTTTATTGAGATGGGCACCTTATAACTCCGCAACTTGGAATATATGTAACAATGGCACCTATAGAATTGAACGTTTTACCCTAAAACGTAAAAAAGAACCTCTGGACATTCCCGAAAAATCCAATGAGTTAACTGCAGAATTAATGCCGATTGTAGTTTGGGAAAAATTAAAAGGGGGAAATCAATATATTGATTTGGCTGCCCAAGCTTTATATGGTACTTCTTTCGAAATGAAGGGATTATCTGCTATCACCTCTGATTATGAACGACGGTTTTCCTTTTCCTTATACTCCGCCGATCATTCCTTTTACACGGCTCAACTTCTGGGGCTGGGAATTGTTGACAAAGCTGTTCGTTTCGGCGATTCTTATGTTTACCGAATATCATGTCACTCAGGAAATTTCCAATCTGACACCGCTTATTTTGCTATTTCACCTGATGATCTAATTGTTTTACCAAAACCTCTGGGATTAAAAGGGAAAAGAAATGAAACAAAAGCGACTCTTGAGTGGGATAATAAAACGTATAATAACACCTATATCGATTATGAAGTTTTTAAGTCGAAAGATGGAATATCGTATCAAAATTGCACTTCCATTGGAGGAATTACATTTACAAAGAGTGATAAGAACTACTTTCAAGACAGTTTAAAAACCCAAGAAACTACCTTATGGTATAAAATTCGTGGAGTTACCATTTTTGGGGATGCTGGTCCTTTTTCAGAGCCCATTAAACTGCAGAATTTACCTGAAAAAGAACCCCTTCCAAACCTGATGGAACATCGTTTTAATTCGGATAGTGTTTTGTTATTATTCGATGCCCCTGTTCATGATTCGTCCATTAAAATTCAGCTCGGACCTACCGCTTCCGGACCTTTTAAAACGGTAGCATTTACAGCAAACGAAAACCGTTGTAGTATTTTGAAGCCATCTTCATTATCGTATATTCGATTATACAGTTATGATAGAGTTGGAAACTCCTATCTTCTGCATATTCCGGACACCATTCCCCCTTTCGCCGTTCAGGATTTTACGATCACTGAACACAGCGATAGTTTACTATTAAGGTGGTCACCCTCCTCTTCAAAAGACATTTTAGGATACCGCATTTTTCTTTCAAAATCGAAGAAAAACGACATCAATGAAATCACGCACGTCCCCATAACCGACACCATTTTCACTTTAACAAAACCTAGATTAACGGAACCTACAGACCTGTTTTTCAAGGTCATTTCCGTTGATCAAAATCACAATTCTGATCCTATTGGAACCAGTGCTAATATTCATATTAATTCATCATGGACGCCTGCTCTTCCTCAAATAAATTCGGTGCTAAATACTTCTCGAGGAGTAAAGATAACATGGAATTCGACTACAGACCCCTGGGAATACATTGTTTTAAAACGTCTGAACCAGAGTAATAATACCCATCAGATCGTTGATCCGTTCGCGTCAGAGCACTTCTATTTTGAAGATAGCACGGTGATTAATTCGACAATTTACACCTACCAATTGGTGGGAAGAAGTTTAATAGACGGTAATGAGTACGCTAATCCTTCACAAAAAATTCAGTATTTCAACAAATCGTCTGACCAATCCTCAGTAACCCTTTCAGCAAAATCTAATCGAAAATTATTAGGCATTGAACTTCAATGGAATACCCCTACAGCGACCTCCTATTTTGTATTATATAAGGCCGAAGGTAATGGACCTTTTTACCAATACCAAAAACTAGATCAGCCCTATTTTATTGACCAACAAGTTCAACACAGAAAGAAATACCGATACGCGGTGAAATCCATTTCAGAGTATCAAGTATCGAATTTATCAAACCAAATAACCCTTAGTTACTGATATGAAAAAACAGCTACTCCTACCCTTTTTCGTGATTTTCACCTTAGTTGGAATCACTATTTCCTGCCAGTCTCCCCAACCTAAACCAAATAAAAATTTAATTTTTAGAACTGGTATTCCCGGTCACACCAACAGTAACTTTTTTCAGAACCTTGAGCCGATTGGAGGAGTGAAAATTAAATATTTTAACTCCTTAATCAATTGGTTAAATAACGCCAATGCCATTGACAGTGGAGTTACGGATATCAATGGTTTTTTACCATTTTCTACCTTCATCGAATCAGGTGACACGCTATTTATCAAAGCCGAAAAAGGTGGGTTAAGTAACCTCCGTTTTAAGGACATTAAGGCATACGCTCCACTACCGACTCAAAAATCCTCCACCCAAATTTCACAGTACTTCGGTCTTCGTTTATCTGACACTCCAACCCAAATGGGAATACAAATACGAGACGGACTCACCCCAATGCAAAATTATACGATTCAGTTATTCCTTTCACAAGAAGATTACGACAAAGACCAACCTGCTGATGAACAAATTTCTCTTTCAACTCTTAATTATGGAAACTGGCAAGATGCGTCTATATCTAATAAAAATGACTATTTCTACCCAATTTTCAATCAACAAACCAATGAAATTGGGATGGCCTATTTCCATTCATTACAACCCCGTGCCTACTGGTTCAAAGTGTACGATGAATCACAAAATGAAGTGGCCGTTCTTCCAAATTCCACTTCCACTCCTCTTCCCGACGACCCGAATTTAACGTCCATTTTCACCCTTCAAATACAATCGTTATGAAAGGGAGATTACTAATAATTTTCATCTTTTTATCCCTTTTAGCTTTCGCTCAGCAACCTGGGGAATACCAATTAAAGGTTGAAGTAACGACCGTATGTGGCTATTTGGACTATGACGCGGGTTCAGGTGAGGAGTATCGATGGAAATTCAGTGCGAAACCCACTACCTCAACTGCATTTTCACAAGAAGTCATTGTCGGAATCAATGAGGTTGCGCCGGGGAGCTGTTTCGACGAAAATAATTCGACCAATCTTGGGAACCCTTTACCACTCACCATTTATAGAAACACCCATCAACTCCAAGACGGCACACAATTTCCAGTTATTGTTAATTTTAGTGGATATGAGAAAGATTGCCTCACTTCAAATAGCAATAATGGCGAC